>JALNZQ010000040.1 GCA_023229165.1 Methanothrix sp. | reverse complement strand
GATTTTCAAGCTCAAGGCATCATGGGACAGGTCATTTCGGATCCAAAATGGAACATCGAACGATGAGGAATGGGAGAAGGGTAAGCTGTGCAAGGATCGTGCTGATATTCTCGCACTCCTTGACCCAGCCGCCGGGGGCACAGAGACAGATATTCAGTATTTAGGTGAGCGGCTCAATGATTATTCATTCCTAGCGGAAATGCTAAGAGAGATCCCCAACGATAAAGACGCAATCAATATGTATCGCAGGATGAATCGAAAAGAAGCTAGGGAACATATTGAGAGTTTGCTCCTACTTGCGCTATAGAATTGCAGATTGTGCATTATTGCGAGCGTCAAAACCCTTTTCACGCGGCCAGCATTTCTGGAATGCCGCCAATTCTGCATACTACCGGAGTGGCGCAGCTGCCCGGCTTTGCCCGGCAACTGGTCAATCGTGGGGAAGCGAGGTTCTACCGGTTTTTCGCGAGTGATTGGCGTAGGCGAGCTTTTAGCGGGCATCCTTCTTGATATGCTTTAAGTAACATTCCTGCTCAATGTCCTTGGCCCGGGCCCGCCTGCCCATGCGCGAGAGGCCACGCGGGCCAAAGGCCGCCCTGTCGCAAAGCTTCAGAAGAGCTGGAGAACGGAGTGGCTGAGGCACGCATCCTTGGGAAGAAAAAAAGCAACGAGAGAAACAATATAGGGATCCAACCAGAAAGAAACCAAAGAATGTATGGGAGAGCCTTCAAGATGTATCTAACCTGTACGATTTGAGGCCACCCGGAGGCTCCTATATATTGAGGGCATTTTTAAATATTTAAATTTAATTAAATCTGCCTAGCGCCATTATTGACGAGGGATATGATTCATAGAATAACCCACTGCAACGTGAACTACGCGAAAGAGGTTTTGAATATGCAAGACGCCGCCGCAATCCGGATGGGCCTGCCGTCTGCGGCAACAAGCGCTTCGTTTAGCCGAGGTGCTGCAGCCTGCCGATCTTTGAAGGTCAAATCGTAGACTTGTCCGCATCAGATCGCGAAGAGCCAGTATTCATTGTCTATCTCGCCCGGAGAAAACTGATGCGACAAAGAAAACCAGCCCGCCAATTACCAGCAGCCCAATAAAGAGAGACGCATAAGGATATTTATTTTTTGATGCAGATGCAGAGGCGGTCTGGTTAGTCGTTGATGAAAAATTCTCCTCCATCGCAGTCTCATTCTTTTCTTCCGGCAGGGAAATATTTTCCGGAATGGCGGATGCGCCTACTACTATAGTATTGAAAGGGACCCGCACTTCCCTGTAATCCCCAGGCTTTGCGTACTCGTATCTTATGTTTTCGTCCACCCGTTCCTTGCTGATAAATTGAACACCATCCCTGGTATACGCCGTCTTGGTCTCCTGGCCAAAGCCGGGCGTTGCAAGCGATGTTAAAAGAATGAACAGGACGATAACTGCTCCAATTCCGTCAAATTTACCCATGGTAGATCACCCTCATCTCCCCATCTCCATTATTTCCATTCCTGGATATAATTCCTGCGCAGGTGATGATGTTACTGAGATTTATAATATATACGAAAAAAGACATTTGATGTGAAAAAGAGATGACCGGGCCCAAATTTTCGGACCCTATTCTCAATCCTTCAAATGTACTGCTGCACCAGCCCTTCGGGCTCGCTTACATGGTTTCTCTCTTTGTGCAGTATCTTTATCGCTGCGCCCTCAAAGTCGCTCTGGTATATTATTGTCCTCTCCTCGCGAATGGCATACATGCCCGCCTCGGTAGACAGCGATTTTAGATCAGCGCCGCTCGAGCCTTCTGCCATATCAGAGATCAACCTGAGGTTCACACCTTCATCCAGGTTCATGCCCGATGTATGAATCTTTAAAATGGACTCACGTGCCTCTCGGCTGGGCATGGGAATCTCGATGATCCTGTCGAACCGGCCCGGACGCAGCAAGGCCGGATCAAGCATATCCAGACGATTGGTGGCGGCGATAAGCTTGACCTCGCCTCGCGCATCAAAGCCGTCCATCTCCGCCAGGATCTGCATGAGAGTCCTTTGCACCTCGCGGTCTCCACTGGTGGCACCATCCATGCGCCGCGCACCGATGGCGTCCAGTTCGTCTATGAAGATGATGGCAGGCGACTTGCTCTTGGCCAGCTCGAATAGCTCACGCACCAGGCGCGCACCCTCACCGATGTACTTTTGCACGAACTCCGAGCCCACCACGCGAAGGAATGTAGCATCGGTACTCTGGGCAACCGCCTTGGCTAGAATGGTCTTGCCGGTTCCCGGAGGCCCGTGCAGCAAGACCCCCTTGGGCGGCTCAATACCTACGGCCGTGAAAAGGTCCGGACGCTTGAGGGGCAACTCCACAATCTCCCTGATCTCGGAGATCTGAGTCTCCAGGCCTCCAATCTGTGAGAAGTGCACATCGGGAGCCTCCTCAATCTCCATGCCGAAGACTGCCGGGTCGCGGGGAGAGGGCAGCACGCACATCACAGCAAAAGACTGCTGATTTAAGCCGACCTGTGCACCGGGCTTGATCTCCTCTTCGATGAACTGGGAGAGATTTACCACGAACCTGGGACCGGTGCTGCTCTTGACGATGACCCTGTTCTCGTCCAGGACATCTACAATGGTGCCCACAATCATGGGACCGACGCGCAGGCGCTCCAGCTCGCTTCTCAGCTTGCGGGCTTCTCGCTCGAACTTGAGCTTCTGATTCTCAATGAGCCGCTTCTCACCTTCCACGCGGTCCTTCTGCTCTCGCAGCGCCAGGTTGCGCTCTTCAAGCTGGCGCATGCGGTCCAGGATGTAGCGCGAAAAGTCCGCGCCGGCCTGTGACTCATTCATGCCTTCTCCACTATCCATAATTACAAAGATTATTAAACTCCGACCCCTATAAAGGTTTCCGAAATGACCGAGAAGCAATGCGAGATTTGCGGCGCTGAGATCTCAGGAGTACCCCAGAGGATCGTGGTCGACCGCTCAACGATGGAGGTATGCAAGAGCTGTGCGCGCTTCGGAAAACCGGAAGACAAATGGTCTTTGGTTCCCAAGAAGATGGTTCCTGTAGCGAGGGCCTTCACGGCAAGTAAGCCCAAACCACGCGACCATTTCAAGGACTTGGCAGAGTTGGTCCCGGATTTCGGGCGCAAGATCAGGGAGGCACGCGAGAGCCTGGGCCTCTCTCCGGAGGAGCTTGGAGGACGGATCAAAGAAAAGGTGACTTTATTAAAGAAGATCGAACGAGAGGAATTATCTCCAGAGGATGGAATTATAAAAAAGCTCGAAAAGGAGCTGAAGATCAAACTGTCCGACCAGGCAAGCGAGACTCGTGTCAAGTCCGGCAGCTCTGGCCGTGGATTGACTTTGGGAGATATTGCCAGCATCAAACGGAAAACTGAGAAATGATCGCCAGTGCAGCTCGCTATGTCATTGGTGGAGGTGTGATAGTATACCCTACCGAGACCGTTTACGGCTTGGGCGCCAATGCTCTGGATGAGCAAGCTGTAATGAGGGTTTTTCAGATTAAAAAAAGGCCCCTCTCCAATCCCATCTTTTTGGCCGTCTCCAACTTTGATATGCTCATGAATGTTGCCGAGGTGAGCCAAGATGACCTGGATCTTCTCGAGCGGCTCTTGCCAGGGCCGGTTTCCGTTCTTGTCAGGAAAAAGCCGATCGTTCCGGATATACTCACCGCCGGCTCGCCGTTGCTCGGCATCAGGTACCCGGATCACGAAACGGCTTTGAGGATCATCGATCTGGCCGGACCCATCACATCCACCAGCGCCAACCGCACAGGCGCCCTGCCACCCACAAGTGCTGCCTCCGTCTCCCCGGAAATCCGGGATCGAGTGGACGCCGTGGTGGACGGAGGAAAATGCAGGTATGCGGAGCCCTCGACCCTGCTTGATCTGCAGAAACGAGAGATCATTCGGCCGGGCGCCGGCCTGGATAAGGTAATGAAGGCGTTATCGTGAAGGCCAGAATCAGGGACTTCTTTGAGACCAAAGAAGGATGGATCTTCGCTGTCGCGGACTACAGCCACCCGGATGGTCTTCGCTCAATGCTGCGCTATGTTCCCGATGCCGCCGGAGAGCGCGAGGCCGATGGCAAACGCTATCGCAAGATGGACTTCGACCCGGCATTCGAATTTCTCAGACGAGAGCGACCGGACTGGGCCCGCGACCTGCACGTGGTTCCTGAGAATGATGTGCTCAGGATTTATCGGCCGTCCGAGGGCCTTTTGGCCGTGGCGGGACGGGACACAAGAGTTAGAAAGATTGCCGGCCTGCTGGCAGAAGCAGGAGTGCCATGGGAGCAGATGGGCATCACCGGATCTATGCTGGTAGGTCTGCACAGCCCCGGCTCAGATATAGATTTCGTGGTTTATGGGCCCATCTGGTGGAAAGCCAGGGATATCGTAGCTCGGGCCAAGGCAAAGGGAAAAATCGGGGACCTGGACGAGCCTACCTGGAGGAAGATCTACTCCAAGCGAAAGCCGGAGATCAGCTTCGAGGACTTCATGCAGCATGAGACACGCAAAGGAAATCGAGGCATGATAGAAGGCACCTACTTTGACCTTCTCTTCACTCGCGAGTGGAACCAGATACATCCGCAGCCTTCCGGCAAACCGGCTGGGGAGCGACGCATTGAGGCAAAAGTAACTAACGCCGATTTCGCCTTCGACAGTCCC
This sequence comes from Methanothrix sp., assembly GCA_023229165.1. Taxonomy (GTDB): domain Archaea; phylum Halobacteriota; class Methanosarcinia; order Methanotrichales; family Methanotrichaceae; genus Methanothrix. The sequence goes on along the minus strand of JALNZQ010000040.1, from coordinate 11,942 downwards.
GCCATCTACCGTCTGGATCACCCAGAGGTAAAGGAGATATTCTGCTATTCGCACACCTATGCCGGCCAGGCGCTGCCCGGCGAAACGATAGAGGCAAAAGGTGTGCTGGAAGAGACACCACAGGGCCTGAGGCTGGTGGTGGGAACTACCCGCGAGGCCCGCGGCGAATGGATCAGATCGCTAACCTTGCTGGAAAGCTAAAATATATTAAAAAGAGGTCTTTTGCATGTTGCAAGTTCGTCCCTTTGATATTGAGATAGGTCAGCATAAAGTCATGCTCAACGTTGTGGATGCCAGAGAAAGGGGCCTTAATGCCGGTGACCGGGTCAGGGTCAGAACAAAGGGTGCCGCGACTACGGCCTTGCTCGACGTCACTATAGAGATGGTCAAGACAGGGGAGATCGGCATCTTCACAGAGGCTCTAAAAGACCTGAAGAATCCCACCAGCGTGGATGTTTTGCCTGCACCCAAGCCCGCCTCTCTCGGCTATATAAAGAACATAATGGATAAGAAAAAGCTCTCAGAGGACCAGATCCGCACCATTGTGCAGGATATTGTGGATAATAACCTCAGTGAGATTGAGATTTCTGCGTACGTTACTGCTTCTTACATCCACAACATGGACAGTCAGGAAGTTGAGTGGCTCACTCGAGCCATGATCGATACAGGTGATCGAATTCACTTCGACACCCATCCCGTCATGGACAAGCACAGCATTGGAGGCGTTCCAGGTAACAAGGTCTCTTTGCTGGTGGTGCCGATAGTCGCAGCCGCTGGCCTTCTCATTCCCAAGACCAGCTCTCGCGCCATTACCGGCGCAGGCGGTACGGCGGACCTTATGGAAATATTGGCACCGGTCGAGTTTAGTGCCGATGAGATCAAGGAACTGACCGAAAAGGTGGGCGGGGTCATAGTCTGGGGCGGAGCTACTAACATTGCTCCTGCCGACGACAAGCTGATCAGAGCCGAATACGCTCTTTCCGTCGATCCCTACAGCCAGATGCTCGCCTCCATCATGGCCAAGAAAGGAGCTGTAGGCGCAGATGCTGTTGTGGTGGACATGCCTGTAGGTCCAGGCACCAAGCTGGCCACTTCTGAGGACGGCCGCACGTTAGCCAAAGACCTCATCGACCTGGGAGGACGCCTGGGCATTCGCGTGGAGTGCGCCATGACCTTCGGCGGATCGCCGATAGGTCGAACCATCGGTCCGGCTGTGGAGGTACGGGAAGCCCTCACTGTCCTGGAGAATAAGGGCGGACCGAACAGCCTGAAGGAAAAGAGCCTATCTTTGGCCGGCATCTTGCTGGAGATGGGAGGTGTCGCAAGTCGCGGAGAGGGCTACAAGGCGGCTGAGGATATTCTCACCAGCGGAAAAGCCCATAAAAAGCTCATGGAGATCATCGAGATTCAGGGCGGCAATCCTCTGGTGAAGAGCGAAGAGATCGTTATCGGTGAAAATTGCGAGGATATTCTTGCACCGGCTGGAGGCTATATCGTGGCCTTCTACAATAAGCGGCTGGTGGAGCTGGCTCGATTGGCAGGGGCACCGGCGGACAAGAAGGCAGGCGTTATAATCCACAAGAAGATGGGCGAGATGGTGAAGAAGGGAGAGCCTTTGATCACCATCTGCTCCTCTTCGAATTGGCAATTGGATTGCGCCGTAAAGGAAGCCAACCGGCAGATGCCAATCGTAGTCGAGGGTATGCTGCTGGAGAGATACCCCAGAATCACTGAGCTCTAGAGGCGCGGGAAATGTTGGTCGCAATTACTTATCACGAGGATTTCGGAAAACGGGGATTTAGCGTACTGAAAGAGCGAATCCGGCCATCATTCGAGAAGCTGATGGAGTCGGGGCTGGTGGATGGCACAGATGTGCAGGTCTTCAAGGCAAGGCCTGCCCCCCGTGAGTTGGTGGCGCAGGCTCACACCGCATCTCACATGGCCAATATGGAGAATGATCCATATCGCGAGGTGGCAATGCTTTCCGCAGGCAGCGTGATGATAGCGGCTGAGATGGTGGCCAACGGCAAAGCCCGCCGGGCCTTCGCATACACAGGGACGGCCGGACACCATGCCTCGCGGGGCAGTTGCTGGGGTTTTTGCTACTTCAACGATGTGGCTATCACCATACTGCGTTTGCGGCAGATGGGATTGCAGCGCTTTCTTATCGTGGATGTGGATCCTCATTTTGGCGACGGCACGCGCGACTTTTTCAAAGACGATGCAGACGTATTTCATATTAACATGCACAGTGGCACCGGTGAGGAGCATGATCCAATAAAGAACAACCACGACATCGGCCTTTCTTTTGGAGCCAGCGATGATCGGTTCCTGGTCGCACTCCAGGGCGCCCTTGAATTGGCCAAGGATTTTGACTTTCAGATGGCTTTTGTCATCTTCGGACACGACTCTCACCAGGACGATTATGGGGGTTTCAATCTCGCCTTCGAAGCCTACCCCAAGATGACGCAATTGATAATGGATGCGGTGGCCGATAGGGGACTGGTCTTTGTGCTGAGCGGCGGCTCGTGTGTGCATGTAGCAGAACGAGTAATTCCTGATGTTATTCGGGTCTTAGCGGGAAGGTGGCCGTCTTGAGGATGGCCTCCAACTGCTATCCATGTATCCTGGACCGAGCCAAATTCGAGTGCGATCTCGTCTTTTCCCAAGAGTTGGAGAAGAAAGCGGCGGTGGAGGAACTGCTGGACTACATGGCCGGCCACAAAAGCGGAGTGCCGGCGCTGGTAGGGACAAAGCGAGAGAACATCATCAAAAGGCGCAGCGGAAATCCTGATCCATATCAGAGACTGAAAGAGGAGAGCAATCGTGTGGCTGCGGATCTTTTGCCCCTGGCCGAAGAATTCTACGAAAAAGCCGATGACAAAATTGAAGCTTTAGTTCGCATTGCTGCGGCTGCCAATTCCATGGAGTTTGGCGTCAAGGGCCACGATTTCGATAACAGCACCTTTGCCGGGGTTTTTTTAAATACACTTTGTGAAAAGCTGCATGGCGATATTGACGAAGTTAAAAGGCGTCTATGCAGCTATAACAATATCCTTTATCTCACCGATAATTGCGGTGAAGTTGTATTCGATCTCTTTGTAATTGAAAAGCTTGGGAGAATGGGAAAACGCGTGGTAGTGGGATCAAAGTCTGAGCCGGTCCTCAATGATGTTACCATGAGTGAGCTTCTAGCCATGACCGATATGAAGGTCGAGGTCATTGCCACCGGAAATGTGGTGGGAACGGCCCTGGAGCACCTGGAATCAGAGGCCTGCGCCCTATTATTTGATCCCGGATGGCTGATATTGTCCAAAGGCATGGGCAACTTCGAGACCATCACGGAATTCGAAGAGAGGCTGACGGGCCGGCTTATCTACATATTGAGAGCCAAATGCGAGCCGGTGGCCATGGTGATTGGCGTGCCCAGGGGAACTTTGGTGGCGAAATCGATATAGCGTGTTCGTATATATATTAAATAATATTTAAAACTCATGAGATGGTGAAGCGATTATCATCATCCCTGAGCGTTATTTACCGATAGTTCATATCCACTTCTTGAGCCTGAGCCTCTTCCAGCTCCTCAATGGCCGGCTCCATGAGAGTTATGTCGATGTCAAGGTGGAGAAGCTCATTTAATGCACCCAGCAAGTTAGTTGCCGCCTGGATGTCCACGGGGTCGGCTCCCGAGCTGGTTGCGAGCAAACAGAAGCCTCGCAGACCATACAAAGGCGCAAGCCCTGCCAGAAGGCCGTTCAATCCGCCGATAGCACCGCTTCGCAGCAAGGGGATTTTGCACTCGACCAGAGCCGCAACAGAATCAATATCTGTAGCGGTGCCCTGTACCGTCTCATTCGTTTCTCCCACATATGCCGCGAGGGTGATCACATCCGTGACTCCCTGTTCTTTAATGGCCTGCAAGATATTTCCCGCCAGCTCATACATGCCCACTACATCCAGGGGCTGAGCATCGCCGGAGAGAATGAGCAGGTTCTTTTTTTCCTTGGGACGCATCAGCTGCGCATGCATCAACTCCGCCAACCCATCAGAGACCATAACCTGGGGCGGAAAGCTGTGCGAAAAAAAAGGCTTTATGGTACTGCATTCCAGGGCAGTAGCCAGGTAATCGGCAGCCACTTTGCCAACGCTTCCAATTCCTGGAAGACCGCAAATGCTGATGAAACGAGACTCAAACATCAAAATGAGGTTGGCGTGCAGCTATAACATACTTTCGCCAACCAATTTTCCGATACTTGTATGTTCCTATTTGCCGGCAGCCTCGATCAGCCAGTTGATCTTAATGGTCTCATTAGTCTCCTGGATGGTGCGATCTGCAGGCAGAATCTGGCCGTTGACAAAGATGAATGAGTTGCCAGTTCCATCGTTATTCTCCATGCCGATGGGAGCGGCCCCGCGATCGTAGAAGACTACATAAAAGTCACCAGTTACCGGCACTGCTGGTATCTCTATCTCACCGAATAACGGGCCGGTCTCCGACAGGAAGTAATTGTTCTGGGCATCAGCAAATTTATAGAGAAGGTTGAGGTCTTTGTCTCTTATCTCAAGCATGATATTTCGGTCTGCCGGGAATGTTTGTGCAGACTCATTAAATCCGCTCCAACCCAACACCCGCACCTTTTGCAGCTTCCAGCCTGCTTTGGGGGCAGTGAACTTTACCGCCTCTCCAATATCCAAAGAACCAAATTCAACCAATGAAGAGAATAATGTAACGTTCATCTTCGAATAATTCTTTTCGCTATCTTCCCTGAGTGTAGTTAATTTTGATGTTGCAGTCTCAGCCGCAATAGCGTTTATGCATAGTGCTGCGCAACATAGGCAAGCAAGCAATAATATAGTCTTCTTCATGTGATCACCCAAGAGCTATCAAGCGATAATAATGGATATAAAGATTCTGATGAATGAGCAATAATGCAGAAATATCAAGAAACGGATTTGCGAAAATATAGTCGAAATAAAAAAAAGATTGTCTGCACCAGGAAATCGCTAGTGTCCGGTAACTTTCATTATCCAGTTTACGGGAGTGCTTGTCGTCTCACTCGTAGGCAGTGTCGCATTCAACAGACGGTTATCGACATAGAGGAAGGAATTCTCGCTGGTCTTATTAAGTGGCTCACTGGCAATCGCAATTGCACCTCGATCGTAGAAGCACACATAAAACTCACCGCTAACGGATATCTGAGGTATGTCGATAGTCAGTGGATACATTCCGGTTGCATTGCGTACATAATTAGTGTAAGGGATCTGAGAATCCGCGAATTTATAGAGCAAATTGAGGTCCTTATCTCTGATTTCCAGGCCGATTATCCGCTCTGATGGAATTGACTCATTGCTTCCGTCATAACCGTCCCAGCCGTACAGTTGCACGGTACTGACCTTCCAGTTTGTTTTTGGTGCCTTGAACTTGACGGCTTCTGCAATGAAAAATGCAGGAGTTCCAACATACGAAATCAGATCAACTGGAAGAATATCCATCTCCGTGACATTTCCTTCGTATGAGTACAGCACCTGGTCATCCGGAGATTGCGCAAGAGCGACGACAGACATGCCGGCCAAAGATAGAGCCAGTAAGCAGAATGCAGTTATTAGCAAGACCATTTTCTTCAAACGATCACCTGGGGCAGATAACCGAATCTTGTCCATATAAAGATTCTGATGGCGGAAAAAATGCATCTGATTTAGCAAAAAAAAGAAATATTTTTCTATTCACCGACTGCTCTGATGACCCAATTAACCTTGGTCGACTCGTTATTATCAATTTTGAATTCCGCAGGAATCAGCTCGCTATACATGCTATTGTATTGATAGGAGTTTCCGGTTCCATTTTCCAATTCCACACCAATCCTCATGGTGCTTCGATCGTAGAAGATGATGTAAAAGACACCAGTCAATGGGAGAGCAGGAATATCTATGGCTATGAGAGCCGGAGCTGTCAAAGTGAAGTATGCATTCTGTGTATCTGCAAGTCGGTAAAGCAGGTTTAGATTTTCATCTCTGACCTCAATGAGGAAATTGCTGGGCGAAGGGACCGCCAGGGTCGTGTTATTGAAGCCGTTCCAGCCTAGCACTCGTATCTGCTTTAATTTCCAGTCGGACTTTGGTGCGGTGAATTTTACGGCTTCACCAACACTGAATGCATTGATGCCCCAATCCTGGCCAGCAGAATACAGAGTAAGATCCATATTAGTAATATTGGTTCCACTATCCTGCGTGAGGACGGTCATACTTGGATTAGAACTAGCGGCATTACTTTGGGCTACTGCCATGCCCATTAGAGTTAAAAAACAGAAGGCTGAAATCAATAAAATCATCTTTTTCATGCGATCACCCGGCTGAAGGAATTAAATTTGATCTTTATATAGATGATGCTGATAGCACAAGCATCATAATCACAAAGAGTGAGGCAATTTAATAGTTCCCCAATAATTTTGCCAGGCTCCCGTGCATTGTGTGGATGTTAAAGCCGTGACTGAGATACATCATGGGGCATTTTCCTACAATGCACTGCATTTGGAGCTCTATGCATTTCGTTTTTGCCTGAGCCGTATCCGTCCTCCAGTGGATCCAGCATTTTTTGATGCCTATCTTGTTGAGCTGCTCAATTGCATTTTCCGTGTTTTCTTTTTTCAGCCCGATAATGGCACAATCGATATATGACGGAAGATCTGAGATGCAATGCACTGTCTCTTTGTCGGGGCTATCCGACAAATCAACAACATAAACCCTCTTTCCTCTTCTGGCCAATTCGTCTATCGTCAATTTCATGGCCGGTTTGGTCTTATCGGTGACGATTGCAAAGCTATTATTTTCCCAGAATGAATCTTGTTCTCGCATATCGCAACACTTCACATAGATAGTTGGCAACTCAAAGTATAAAGCTAAAGCTGCTGATGAAGTAATGGTGAGAAAGATTCCGGAAAAAATCCCCCGAGAATGGGCCAGCATGCCTGACATGCAAGGTGCCTGGATTATCTTGCAGCCGATTGCTGCAGACCTGCAATTATTGCAATCGGGCCATTTCGTTAGCGGGACATACTGCAACGTAAAGGTCAAAGGCACTATCGAAGGCACTCTCATTAAGGAGGGAGAAGACATTGTCTTTACCGGAAAATGGTCAGACCAGTTAGGCAGAGGCAGCTTTAGTGTACTTATCGATAAAACCGGTCACAATCGCGAAAAGGACGAAGTTGGCAGAACATTTTTCCATGGAAAATGGAAGCATTCCCAAAGTCAGATTTGGGACGGTGAGTTTGTGGGAGAAAAGAGATAATGCAGATAACCGATCACGTTCACGCTCTGAAAATCCCCTTTCAGATAACCGACCCGTCCGGCCAAAAAATTCCCAGATTTGTTTACGCTTATCTCATCTACGGCCAGGATATATGCCTTATCGACAGCGGTGTAGCCGGCTCTGAGAAAATCATATTGGAATATCTGAAATCAACCGGCAGAAGCCCGCAGGAAATCTCCACGCTCATCCTCACCCATGCTCATCCCGATCATATTGGAGCCTCCGCCGCCATCAAACGCATTTCCGGCTGCACAGTGGCCGCTCATGCTGCGGAAAAGACATGGATCGAGGATGTGGACCTGCAGGCAAAAGAGCGCCCTGTTCCCGGCTTTTTCTCCCTGGTGGGAGGCTCGGTCCAGGTCGACCGGACACTACAAGAGGGAGACATCCTGCATCTGGCGGGCGGCCTCACATTGCAAGTGCTGCACACCCCAGGCCACTCTCCCGGCTCCATCTCCCTGTGGCTGGCTGAGGACGGCGCTCTCTTTTCGGCCGATGCTGTTCCCATTACAGGTGATATGCCCATCTATCAGGATATTCAGGCATCGGTCCGGTCAGTGCAGAGGCTCGCCTGCATTCCGGAAATCAAGCTCCTCTTAGCGGCCTGGGATGAGCCGCGTAGGAGTAGCGAAGCCTACCGCATCATGGCAGAAGGGCGGCAATACCTGCAACGTATCCACAGCAGCATTCTCAAGATGGCGGGTGAAAATCCAGCGCTGGTGGAGCTGGAAAACATGCAGCTATGCAGGCGAGTTTTAGTGGAACTGGGTCTGCCCCTAATCATGGCCAATCCTCTCGTGGCCGCATCTTTTCAGGCCAGCTTGAGGGAAAGAAGTGCGCAATCAGCGGGATGCCCCCAAGATCTGAACAGGGAATGAGGCAGGGAAAAGATACAGCATGATTCCAACATATGAATACGAGGAAAAAATTGTCTGGCTCAAGGATCGTGATGCTCTGTCTAGGATGGACTACGTGCGGGAGAGATGGCTGCTCTGCCCCATCCGCACCGGCCCGGTTAAGGCTCCGCCGGACGAGATGCTCATCGGCTATGCCGTTTTGAAGAAGACCGCGGCCAAAATCAATGAAGGGGGCTTTTGCAGAAGGATCTTCACGCTCCTGCCCGAGGATCGATTCTGCGATCCCAAAGGAGCCTTCCAGGATTCTGCGCCGCCAGAAGCCGTCGATCCCCTCTTCGTCGAGGCAGGAAAGCCCAGCCGAAGAATAATTTGATCTGTTAATTTGTATTCACCGGATCTTTGCAACCACAAGGATAATGGCTCGGCCCGACAAGATAAAAAAATAGAGCGCAGAATGATAGTAGGAAGAAGATAGGGAGATACTTGATGCCAGTTAGGCTACGCATTGCCACCTTCAACCTCATGAACCTGGACGACCGGCACGACCAATATCCAAGCCTTGAGGAACGCATACCCATCCTGCGACCCCAGTTGGTTCGCCTGGATGCGGACATTCTCTGTTTGCAGGAGGTAGGCGGCCAGCGTGAACGGGGCAGAAAGATGCGCCTGGATGCTATGAACCGCCTCCTGGAATGCACTCCTTACGAAGGCTACAAGAGAGTCACGACCATAGATCCGGATACAAATGGGGTATTCGATCATCACAACCTGGTCATCCTCAGCCGCTACGATATTGTGGAGCACGACCAGTATCTGCATGAGTATGCCCCCTCGCCGCGCTACAAGAAAGTCACGGCCCTGCCGGAGGAGAGCGAGGCGAAAGAGATCTCCTGGGAGAGGCCCATTTTGCACGCCAAAATAAAGCTGCCCAACAACATGGTGGTGGATGTGATCAACCTGCATCTCAAGAGCCGCCGGCCCACCAACATCCAGGGGCACAAGCTTAACGAGAGAACCTGGAGGACGGCCTCGGGCTGGGCAGAGGGCGTTTTTATCTCAAGCATGAAACGCATCGGTCAGGCGCTGGAGACGCGCATTCTCATTGACAAACTATTCGACGTAGATCCGTGCGCCCTCATCGCCGTCTGCGGAGATTTCAATGAGGAGTTTGATGAGGTTTCCATCGAAGCCATCCGGGGCGACGTGGAGAACACAGGAAACATGGACCTGGCCATGCGGGTTATGGTGCCCACGGAAAGAAACATCCCAGAGCCGGCGCGCTACTCGCTCCTTCATAACGGCAAGGGCAAGATGCTCTACCACCTTTTGGTCTCCAGGACCATGTTGACCTACTACGGGGGCTCCGAAGTGCATAACGAGCTATTGCACGACGAGTCAATAGTCTTCGCCTCACGGATCTTCTATCCTGAGTCGGACCACGCCCCTGTGATCGCCCGCTTCGAGATGCCGGAGACGAAGATCAAGTGGTCTACAGAGGTGGCGGACACGGGGCTGAAAGGTATCAGTTGCATCAAGAGCGGGAAGGGGAAGTGCCAGTAGATCTCTACCAACACGAAGACGCGTTCCATAATCTTGGCCGACATAACCTTTATGGACAATTGAGTCGAAAGATCTAATAATTTAAAAGGATTTTCAGAAGGGAATGCACAAGAAATGCCGCCTGTGGGAGAATAGATGCTGAGGATCTTTTTAAGTTCGACCTTTAGGGATCTCAAAGATGAAAGAAAAGTGCTTTTAGATGAGCTGGCCAGTGCTCTTGACGATGTCAGCATGGAGAATTTTATCCCTGATGGCCGAGATCCTCACCAAGCTTGTATTGAGGAACTCCGAAAGAGTGACATAGCGATCTTTCTCATTTCTCCATATTACGGAACGTACATGGATCGGTGCAACATTGCTGATTGTAAAGCCGACTGCCCCATGAAAAATGGATCGGGCAAGATTTCCTATACGCATTGCGAGTATAAAATTTGTCTTGCAGATGGAAAGCCTCATCTGACCTATCTTGTGGATAAAGACTGGGATCTCATCAGAGAGCTGAAAGAAAAAGATGCAATTGAATGGAAAGAGATCCGAAGAAAATATGATTTTAAAAATTATCCTGATGAAGTGATTGAGCACTATTTTGAGATTGCTGAAAGCGCGCTCAAATTCAAAGAGGAGGTGGAAAAAGAACTGCGCATTCCTATTGCCGATGTAAAAGGCATAACCTCGGATCTGGCTGAGAGTATTGTGAAATGGTACCAGAACAGAAAGATAAATCTAAAAGACTTTAGCGGAAGGAGAAATGAGCTAAAGGAATTAACAGAAAAAATGGAAGAGTGCGTTGAGCTGTATGGTGTTGGGGGTATTGGAAAGACGAGTTTGATCCAGGTGGCTCTTCTTATTCAGAAATTAAAAGGCAGAAAAATTGTCACAATCGGAACCAGACAGTCATATGCAAGCGGCTCGGGTTATAAGCATTTCAAAGAAAAATGCGCGAAGGAGTTTCATGAAATAATAGGAAGCGAGCTTACTCTAGAAGATATTGCCAGAGCTTTAGGAATTCATGAATCTGTTTTGGGCAAGGATGCATCAAGAAAGATAAATATAATTTCCGATTATGTTAAAAATAATAATATATGTCTATTTCTGGATGATTTTCACTTTTCCTCAAAGGATACAAGGGCGCTTCCTGCAGACATACCTGGCTGTGTAGTTCTTGCATCAAAGAAGAAGATTGGCTGTGCGAGGGGCGAAATTTATCTCATGGGCATTGAAGAGGAAGATCGATACAGGTTTATTGATCTGGCCGCAGATCGATTTTCTAAAATACTTGATAAAATAGCTAGGGATTCAATCTTTAAAGTTGCAGAAGGTCATCCGATATCAACAGAAATGTTAGTGAGAAATGTTGATAAGATAGACTTTGAAAAATTGAAAAGCTTCAAGGAAAGCCTGAAGAACTCGGACCCCAATCACGTTGAAGAGCTGATGAAGAGAGCGGTTAAAGAAATACTCAGCGAAGATGCTTATTCTTTGATTAAAAAACTTGCACAAATCAATACTGAATTCGAAACAGATATTGATAGAATGATAGTTGAAAGGATTCAAGGAAAGAATTCTGGATATATATTTAATCAACTGCTCGATACAGGAATGCTGAGCAAGAAAAAATCTGGCAAGACGACTGCATACTCTTTTTCCTACAGACATATACAAGATGCCATAAGGGAAGATCGAAGAGAAGATCTAATGTGGGCAATAAACTATTACTCAAACAAAATTCGTGAATATAAGAATTATCTGGATAAAATTGAGTTGCTCTATCATCAATCTATATCTAATCCAAAAGAAAAACATATAAACGATTTCATAGGTCTATGCAATCGAATCGGGCCGGGGACAATCGGATTTATTCGCTTGATTGATATAGGTGAGCAGCTCGCTCCCAGATTTGAAAGAAATAAGATGCTTTCTGCGCGGTTGCAGGGGTCAATTGCTAATCTCTACTCTGCTTTGAAAGATTTTGAAAGGGCCGAAGGGCACTATAAAAGTGCACTGACGCTCCGCGAGGAGCTGGCCAAGCAAAAACCTGACGTATTCAATTCGGATCTTGCCAAGTCCCTCAATAACCTCGGAATCTTGTATTTAAATCTGAAAAATTTTGAAAATGCCGAAGAGCACTACAAAAGGGCACTGACTCTCTACGAAGATCTGGCCAAGCAAAACCCTGAGGCATTCAATTCTGACCTGGCCATGACCCTCAATAACCT
>JALNZQ010000039.1 GCA_023229165.1 Methanothrix sp. | reverse complement strand
GATCAGCATCTCAAACCTGAGCGAGATTATTATGAGCCCCTGACATCAAGCCTGCCGACAATTCGGCATCCAGTTTTCCCAATAGAAATGTTACCAGGAGAATATCGCACCGCCAATTTGGTCCACTGATTTCTTAAGCATCCCGTCCCGAATACCATCCTTCGGGAAATTTGGATTTTCAATAGGGTCCCTAGAGCACATAATGTCGAATGGAGGTGACGGATTAGTACATCTTCCCGGGTCTTCTCATTGCCCAGAGCTCCTTTGCCCAAGACGGGATTGCCCTCCCCAGAGACATTGCATAGATCCCGTGCAGGCAATTGGTTTGAATCGTTTCCTTCATCGGGAAGATCGCTCATTTCAAGCCAATCATTCGATAAATCTTATCTATCTTGCGGTCCGTGGAGAAAATAGCGACCGAGCCTAACGCGATAAAGCAGAGCTTTAAAATCTTAGCAGAGCTTTGACTGGTTCAAACGGGCAAGAACCCAACAGAGATAAGAGTGATGCTTATGGTTCCAACGCCAGAGGGGTCTGAGGGGAATGGGAAGAAGATGTACATGGTCAAGGATATCTCCCCGGCAGGAGATTTTATCATAGATATCCTGGACCTCGAGCATAATCCTATAAAAGATACTGAGTTTAGTGTGGCAATAGATGATGGAGATGCAAAAAATGAGAAAACTGATGAGAACGGATTGATCAGGATTCCAAGCCCAAAGACTAAATTTGATCTGTATCTCTCAGGAAAAAGTGGATCTGGAGGTCCCTCCAATGAAGAAGGATCTGAAGCTATTGCCGGCGAAAGTACATCTGAAGATCCCTCCCGTGATGTTGGATCTGAAGAGGACCCTGCTGAGCAATTTGTGTGAAGATCGTTGATCTGGAGCATAACCCGATAAAAGATGTGGAGTTTCGTGTGGCTGTAGACAATGGAGAGGCAAAGAATAAGAGAACTGATGACGAAGGCACATTCAAGATCATAAAGCCTGAAACCAAGTTTGACATCTCCTTTGCCGGTCAAGAGGGATCTTCAGAGGGGGAGACATCAGCAGTTGAATCCAATTGAGTCTATCGCTACTCACTCGCCTCATGACGGTGATGGTATGCATCCTGATTTTTTGCAGGTCTTGTTAAATCATGGAGTGGATTTTTTTAAGGGTGTGGGATTTTTGTAACAACGTTGAAGTAAAGGGAATTGCCCAGATTGGACTGTGTAGTTGTACGTCGTGCTTTATAGAAGAACAGATCTGTCTCTTGTGGCAAATTACTGCCGGCGTGACTGCGCAGATACTCTCCATCCCAATGATTATAAGCAAAACTTTCGGCATACTCGATTTGATTATTCTGCAATACCTTTCGCCTCCCAGGCTGCGTAGCCATCGCAGGACCTGTGACCCAAGCTCCTGTCCTCGAAGCAATCTGGGAGTATAAGTATTGATCTTGACCAGAAAAGCAGGCCATACTCCATATATATTTCACTTTTCCAGAAAGCCTATTCCATAGATCCAGGCTTTGGATCGACTGGTTGAAATGGGAATTGGTTAAAACGCCGCCAACATGAATTTTGCCTTCCAACGTATTGCCGTCAATGGACCCATGAGCATTTATGATAAGATGGTCGAGTGTAGCCCATCCCTTTGCCTGCATCCTCGCAAGCACATCATTAATGATTGTTGACGGGTCCCTTCCTTTTGGAATATTAATTTGCTCAGGGAAATGATACGGATGTGGTACATCGTGGGCATTCAACACAAGCGAATTTCCCATTAACTCAATAAGTGCGATATCGTTAGGATATCTAAGGACACAGACCACAAGTATGCAGCGTTGTGGATGGCCATTTATCATTACCTCGAATTGCGTGCAATGTTGAAGAGCAGAGATATCTCCTCTTTTAGGGATACGCCTGCCATAGAAAAAGATGGTTCGAGGGCTGCTTGAGCTACCCGGATCGATCCAGACAGCTGGATCCATAGGCACGGCATTGTCAGGGTTATTCGAACGAATATTCAAACCAGCGGCATTGATTAAGCGAACTGCAGTATGTGAGCCTCGAAGAATATCCATCTTGACGATAGATCCTGTTTTGTCATGCAGATATCCATCATGTGGTGCCTCCTTCCTGTTCTCAACGTAGGGTTCCACACGGATCACTGGCCCAACTGTTGTAGTTCCTGATGGGCTCCCCTGATTAGCGATTATATCGCCTTCAATAGAATTTGTGGAGACTGATCCAGAGTTTTCGTTGTCCGTAATATTTCCACCTTTTAGGGGCTTCGGACCACCATCGTGCCATGCTCTGACCTCGGCAGCGATATGCGACTCATCACCGGTTTGATCCCGGTCCATTTCTCGCTGGTACGAACGGACCTGGTCGGATAATTCGGCTTGCTGATGACCCAGGTTGCTTAGTCGGTACTTTTTGTCTTCCTTTTCAGCGGGCTCAAGAATGATCTCGCGCTCAACAGCCAATTTGCCTTCTCCATCAACCGGCAGTTCCCATTTCACATGGCAGCATTTCGTCTGATCTGATGCATTGAAAGTCGCAATCCCGTCTTTATTTGTAGTTGTTTTTTGCACATATCCATCAACATCAATCTCGCATATAGTCCCCTCCTTAACCGGCTCAAGGTCAAAGCCAAGAACTCGCACAGTGCAAGTCACTTCTATTGAAGGTATGAGTCCAACTAAAAACACCTTGCTTCTTTTTGCTTCTTCTGGCAAGATCTTTAGGCCTTCTTTGAGAAATTCTGAGGTTACTGTGTGATACGGCACCCCATCCACCAGCTCCACTGGCGTATGGTAGTGGTCATACCATCTCCCCACCATCTCCCTGTTCAAAGCATCTGCCGTCTCGGGCCCCACCAGCCCGTCGACCTTGAGGGCATTGCTATCCCAGTCCTTGTGCTCCTCCTGAAACTGCTTTACTGCGTTTTCGGTACTGTTTCCAAACGTCCCGTCCACTCCATCATTATTGGGGCCGGAACTGCCAATGTCATATTTTTTCAGGTCCCTGAGCATCTTTTGAAGGGTTTCTACAAGCGACTTCCTGTCTGTTCCTTCGTGATACATCTTCCCGGTATTCTCGTTTCCCAGAGCACCTTCGCCTTTGATTGGATTAGGATTATTGTATTTATTGCATAATTTCTCTGCAGGCAGTGGTCCCGGGTTCTCAGGGTACTCGCTCATTTAGATATTGCATATTTAATGAACCTTATTTGTCTTTCGGTCTGTGGCGGAAAATTTAATGCATGTGCAATTGGAGCGGTTGATGGAAAAGTTCAAGAGGTTATATCGCTCTTTGAGGGGAAAAGATGATGCTGAACTCGCCGCTCGATTCTAAAGAAGGGTGGGGGCAAGAACACCCGTCCTGGTGGTTGGAAAAAGAGTTTAGGGCATTGGGAGAGAACAAAAAGTGAAGGCAGTCGAGGTCATAAAGAAGGTTGCGGAGAGTGAGGTCAGGAAGCTTCACACCCTGGAGATGGGAATCGTGACCTCCACCTTTCCTCATTCCAGTGCCGGAGACAAGGACAACTACGAATGCAATGTGTTGCTGAAGAATCGCGACATCGAACTACGAAGAGTGCCCATTGCCACCCAGCAGATGGGACTTGTCAATTTGCCCAACGTCGGAGACCTGGTACTTCTATCCTTCCTTTGCGGAGACATCAACGCACCCGTCGTGATGGGCAGACTGTACAACGACGAGTTCCGGCCACCCCTCAATAATTCCGGAGAGATGATATTCGAATCGCCGGACCCAAAAAAAGAGGGAGTGCGGCGCATGCACCTGAAGTTTCCGAGCGGCATAGTTCTCACAGTGATGGACGACGAGCTTCGGGCAGAGGTGGGAAAGTCGGTGGTCACCATCAAGACCGATGGTGATATTACCATTGAATCCAATGCCAGCATGAATATCAAGGCAAAGGGAGACATTTCGCTCTCTGCTCAAAATGTTAAGATCGAGAGCAAGCAGGCCCTTGAGATCAAGGCCGGCACAACAGCAAAAGTTGATGCGTCGGCAACTCTTGACTTGAAAGGAGGCACAACCAAAGTGGAGGCATCGGCAACCTTGGACCTGAAAGGCGGCATAGTCAATATCAACTAGAGGAATGAAATGGGACAGCCAGCAGCCAAGCAGGGCGACAATATTGTCGGAAGCGATATTCATATCATAATGATACCGTCACCAGCCGGACCCGTGCCCACGCCCCTTCCCCACCCCTTCAGCGGTATGATCGACGGAAACCTCAGCTCGAATGTGAAAATAATGGGAATGCCCGCTGCAACTGTGGGCTCGACTGCCACAAACCTCCCGCCCCATATACCCCAGGGAGGCCCTTTCCAGATGCCACCCTCCAACAAAGCCACCATACAGACGGGAAGCTTAAGCGTAAGAATAAATGGGAAGATGGCCGCCAGGAACGGAGATACTGCTACTACCTGCAATGATCCAATTGAGCTTCCTGTAGGAACCGTGGTAGCGATAGGCACGGTAATGATAGGATAGTCGAAGTGGAGGGCAGCAAAATGGAAGAACTCTACGGAACCGATCTCAAACTGCTATTTGAACCCAGAACAGACTATGCGGGTCTGGGAGCGGATTTGTCTGTAAATACAAAAGGAGATCTTCAGACGGCTAAAGGCCGGGAGAACCTGGGTCAGGCGATCGTCCATCGTATCTTGACTCGCAAAGGAGAGCTTGGCGACATAGGGCACCCAGACTATGGCTCCAGGCTCTACGAACTCATCGGGGAGCCCAACAATGAGAGGACGAGAGAGCTCCTCAGATTGTACGTAAAGGAATGCATATCCCAGGAACCGAGGGTCAAGGATGCAATCGGCATTAATATCAGCGTGCCCAAAGATAACCCTCATGCCGTCCTCCTGGAGATCACAGTTCTGCCTATCAAGAGCACAGTGCCGATGAACCTGGTTCTTCCCTTTTTCCTGGAGGTGGCATAATGTCTTTCGTTAGGAAATCCTACAGCGAGATAACAGAGTCGATTCTCTCTCAGGTAACAAAAGGATTGGTCAAGGAGAAACACGATTTTGCCGCCAACCGGACGAAGTACAGGCTCGACCTGCCCAGTGTACTGGATATATACCGAATCGATGGCACAGCAAAAGGCTCTCCCTGCACATTTAGCAAAGATAAGGATTACAGGCTGGCCGATAGTATGGTCGAGTGGCTCTCCGGAGCCGAAAAGCCTGATGATAATACGCCTTTTTTTGTCAGCTACAGACTGAATGCACCCCAGGAGATCACTGATGTGAATCCGGGCAGCGTCATCAGGACGATAGTAGAATCCATAGCTTTGGAGATGGATTTTCTCTATGCCCAGATGAACCAGATATACAATTCTGCGTTCATAGATTCAGCAACAGGCAAATCTTTAGACCTGGTCGTCTCCTTATTAGGCATATCTCGCAAAGCTGCAGGCTTCGCTACAGGCGAGGTGACAATGGGGAGGAACAACGAACCTGGAGAGATTGAGGTACTGCGTGAGATTCACGTCTTTGAAGGTCTGGATCACTATGAACTTAAAAACTCCTTAGCAAAGAACATCAAAAAGATAGACGGTGTATCGGCTGAGGCCCAAGCCATATTTGTACAGGGAAAGGATTACGGATTCACTGACGGTGCCGTCATTTGGATTAACGGCGGCAATCTGCCGGATAAAGGTTCTGTTTTTTATGTAGACTACACCGCCTATGAGAGAATCTTGATTCCCGTGGACAAAAGGATATCCACATACTCTCGAAGGCCGGAAAACGTCAAGACATTCAGGACAACGCAAGGAGCAGTCCTGACAAAAAACTCCGAGGGCAGATGGGAGGTCGAGGTCCCAGTAGTTGCATTGTCTCCAGGAAAGGAAGGAAATGTATTTGCTGGTGCCATCAACCTGATTCCTAAGCCTATAATAGGGATAGATTTTGTCGTAAATAAGAAAGATATCCTTAACGGAACCGAGATCGAGAGCGACTCGGAGTTGAGGGAAAGAGCCAAGCGCGCCCTGGAGATGGCGGGAAAAGCCACACTTATCTCTCTGAAATCAGTAGTTGAGAGCGTTCCAGGTGTGGTGGGCGAGGTCAAAATGGTGGATCAGCCCGATGGCGTTCCAGGAGTCGTGCAAATCATCGCCAGCGGGGGGGATCCGAAAGAGATCGAGAAGGTGATAAATGAGACCCGGTCGGCAGGCATAAAGGTCGAGTTCATGCCTCCAGTGCTTCTCTACCTTGAGGTTCAGCTTTCCGCAGTTGCAGTTGAGGGAATGGATCACGAAAAGATCAGAGAAGAGGTAGACAGCGCTGTTCGTCAATACCTGGGGGGTCTGAATATCGATGAGGATATATTGATCAGTCGCATTGTCATGTCTGCCCTGAGCGTGCAGGGCGTAAAGGATGTTCGGGATGTTACCGTCAACGATGCGAAAGAGAACGTCATCATAAAGCCTAACGAGAAAGGCGAGCTGCGCACATTAGAGGTGTTCATGGAGGAGTCAAAGGCTTGACCAGGGCTGAAAACATCTCCAAGAGACTACCCCATTTCTACAGACAATGGGACCGGGAATCACAAATATCACTTCTCACCTCTGCGGCAGGCCAATGCATGGATGAGTCGGAGAAAGAGTTGATCTCCATCCTCCATGCTCACTGGGTAGACAAAGCCAGCCGGTACGACCTCGAAAAGCTTGGTGCACTTTTCCGCATTCAGAGAACAGAGGGTGAGGCGGATTTGGATTATAGGAACCGCATCAAGACTGCGATCCTCAGATACCAAGGCGGCGGCACTGTTTCAGCAATTCAGGCATCCGTGAGAATTGCACTCAGGCTGCCCCAGGACCATCCTGTGGAGATAAAGGAAAATCCGGAAGTGTTGTGGAAGAAAAATTATACCGTCCGTTCGGGCACAAAGTGGCAAGAGGATGCCAGGAGCATTAACGACTCTACGCTAGACATTACGTTATCTGTTGATACTGAAAATGCAAAGATAACCGATCCTACTTTCAAGAACATCACTACGGGTGATTCTATTACCTTCCAGGGAGACGTTTCCTACGGAGAAGTTCTGGAGATTTGCGGCGACAAAGCAACCCTCAACGGAGAAGACCAGTCATCCAGGCTCTCAATTTCCGGCAGCTTAAGGCTTCCGAGAGGAGTATCGCAATGGCAGTATACAGAGTTTGTTGGTGGCAACCAGGGAGCCTTTGACCTCACTTTATTTGACAAATCCGTCTTCGTGGTGGACATAACATCTTCAATAACATTAGAATGGGCAGCCAGCCAGCCCGCAACATTTGAGCTTCGTCTCCCCAAAGAGACTCTGACGAAAGCAGGCGTCAAGGCAAAGGAGGTGCAGGAGATTCTGGACTCCGTAAAAGCCAGCGGCGTAAAAGCGGAGCTGAAGTTAGTATAATCTGTGAGGGATTTAAATGGTCATCGAACGGAAACATAAGAACCCAGGAGATCTAATCAGGTCTGAAGAGTGGAATCAAATTCTCGACGAGCTGATCGACTTGAGGAGACATATCGATGAAATGAGCAGTCGCGATACTCTGACCAGTCTTGAAAGCCCCACAGGTACATCATGCGGTCTATGTACAGGTGCCCCACAGGATTTAAATTATGAGACAGAAGTAATGGGCCAGATCACCAAACAGTACTATGTGGGAGGAGCCGAGGTCGGCGAGATCTGTAAGTTCGGGATAAATAACTTTGCAGATATCATTTACTACTGGTCAGCCGCCACCGTTGGTCGGGAGGACGTCCTGAAAATAACGCTGGAATATACCGATGGATCTAATTTCACTTCAGATAAGCTTTTCATCCACCCTTGGTCTGAACTCAGCCGCAAAGGGGATAAGAATCCTTATGTTGAATACCTGCTTTCCCCCAATAGGAGAGTCTGGTATAAGTATGCTCTGCAGAATCCTCATCCGGATAATGAGATACGTTCAATCACTTTCGAGGATGTCAGCCCCAATAGCGGTGCCAGGATAGCCAATGTGGTTCAATTTGTGACCAGAGTGATGCCCTTGCAGGCGGCAATAAAAGGAAGGCTGGACTTGCTGAAATGATAGAAAACGTGAACAGAGCGCTACTAGAATCTCTGAGAAAGGGACTATCCGGAAAAGTTCCGCCTGAGTGCATATCTCTGGAAGCGGTTGATCCAGCAAAGGAAAAATATATATCTCTAATGAATACTGATTTTACCGTGGAGGAGGTTGGGATAGGAGGCGTGGGCGGAATTAAGAGTGAAGAGATGGTGGAAAAGATAGAGCCGGACGGGGTATGCAGTGATTTCCATCTCTCAGGCCAGGCAGTGCAACCAATCATCAATGTTGAAAGCCCTGCGGGAACTTCTCTTGTGGAGCCGAATGACTACAAATTTGACCACTCCACAAACATGATCTCCTTTAGAGTGCCACCTACTATTGGCAAATCCATCCTGGTTAGGTATCATTTAGCTCGATCCATAGCTGAGATCAAGACCCTGAAGTTTGCCCTCATCTATTCCATGACTATTTGGGCGAAAGATCCGCTTGAGAGAGATGAGATTGCCATGGAGATCATTAAAACCGTTTATAGCCAAATCAGTTCGCTCGACAAGCAAGGCATCAGCATGATAAAGCCGATTAAAGGCATACTTGCAAGCTTGCCAGGGGATAAGATCAAGAAGATCAGAGTAATTGATTATCTCGTCGAAACCGAAATCCAAATCGAACTCCCAATGCCTTCCATAGATAGTATCCAGATAGGCAAATTGGAGAATTGATAAGGGGAAAGGTCAGAGATCAGACATCTTTCCCCATCAGTTATCCGTCCGGATGCTATTGGACCCTCAAATGTTACTGCGATTGTTTAGCTCCGCATTTATCGCAGAACGTTGCTGATAATGGCAAGACAGAGTTGCATGCTCCGCACTGCTTGGTATCAACCCCGGAGGGAGGAATCTTTCCACACTTCGGGCATTTGTTCGCGTCCATTTTCATGGGAGTGCCGCACCACATGCAGTGCCTCTTTTCTGTTTCAGCAAAGATGATCTTCGCTTCACCCTTGAGCGGCCCGGAAGTCGCCGTGACGATGGCCGTACCGCTCCGATCTCCGGCAGTCAATGTAGCAGTTCCTGCCATGGTCCGGGGCGGGATTTTCACGGGGCTGGTTATCTCACCGTGTGTGGTCTCCAAGATGATCGTTCTTTCGTTCTGAGACATTATATGGACCCCTTCAGCGCACTTCACCATGATGGATACAGTAGCCTGGTTTTTCCCATCAGCCGGTATCTCTGCCTTATCGATCTCCAGGTCCAGACCCACTTCATTGGCTGCGAATTCAACGGGAACCTTGACTTCCTGTCCGTCTGAGCGAGCGGTAACGATCACTGGGCCGCACTCGTTGGAAGAGGTGAGCAGGACTTCGGCGAAGGCTTTGCCGGCAGGCACCACCAATTTATCTATTTTTCCGGAGGTTGTCTCCATCTGCACCTCTCGGTCGCTCTTCTGCATTTTGAACTTACCAAAGCCGTTAACAAACTGCACTTTTAAAGTAAGTGTAGACTTTCCGTCGCAGGGGAGGCTTTTTTCTTTCGGCAGTACCTGCAGATTGTTCTTGGTCCAGAGATATGCTCCAGCCCCTGCCAATATCAGGACTATGAGGATGACGGCCAAGACAAGCCATGATACAGGCAACGAAGGGGCAGCTTCAGATACGACAATGCTTGCCTTATTCGATCCTTCAGCAAGGTTTGAACTTCCTTTTACGTTGGCTGTGATTTCATAGTCTCCCACCTCCGAAGGGACATGGAACTCGGACACCAACTGGCCCTTGGAGTTCGTAATTCCGGTGGTCTGGTTGAACCTTCCCCGTTTTGTGGAAGTCAGAGTCACCTCGGCTCCCTGAGCAGGCTTGCCGTCCTCTTCAGATACAGTCACCGTGATAATTGATGTCTGGCCCGGCTGGATTTTTGCGGGATCAAATGCAATAGATACTTTGGGATGGCGAAGGGCAGTAAGAATGCACTTTACCGGGGTGATAGCTCCGGCGTTGACGGTAACCATAATACTGTAGTTCTTATAACCAGTAAGCCTGCATTCCACACTATATCTGCCTGATTTAAGCCCCTTAACATCCAACGGTGCAGTACCCTTTGATATTCCATTTACCAACACCTCCGCGCCATTTGGATCTGAGGTTACATGCATTCCGCCCACCAACGTCTCAGCAACATTCGGATCTAAAGTTGCAGGTACCGCGCCCAGACGAATCGATCTTTCACTTGCATCGAAAGGAGTTGCTTCCTTAGCACTCACGGCGTCCAAAATAATTGGTAAAAGTAATATAAATAAAAGTAAAATAATTTTAAATTTTGAATTCGACATAATGTCCCACCTTGATGACTTTATGCTCCTTCGATACTATATAGACTTTCTGCCATTTTTATTATATAATTTTTCAAAATTTTACCAGTATGCACTTCCGATCACCGGAACGGAAATGCACACCCCTGTCCTAGGTCCACGAATAGCTACGATCTACCACGCCTGGTCCTCAAGTATCCTGCCGTTGCCACCATCATGGAGATGGCAAAGAGCGATGTCATGGAAGGATCGTATCCCGTCGGTTCGATCGGAATGTCAGACTCAGAGACAGCCACAGTGACCTCGCTCGATATTGCGTTTGGCTCGTTGGTCTTAACTGAGGCATTTATCACATAATTTCCCGTCTTATCAGCTGTGAAGTTTGAGGAGAAACGGCCCAGGCTATCTGTCTTCCCTGCACTGATATTGAAATATCCGCCCGCAGAAGTGAGCATCACTTCGGCCTGAGATAGCGGAGATCCGTCTGGCCCTGTTACATTGACGAAGATCTGTGCTTCCTGTTGGGGCTTGATCCTGGCGGGCTCTGCCACGATACTTAATGATGGCTCTCCCAGCAAGACCAAGGAGCAGGGCACAGGAGTGGTTACTCCGGCTTCCACTGTTACATCGATGTCAAAGTCTTTGTAGTCAGCCAGTCGGCATATGACCTTGTATTGACCTGGATTCAAGCCGGATATGTCGAGGGTTGGATTTGCGAATCCTTTGGAGACGCCATCCACCAACACCTCTGCGCCTGATGGGTCGGAAGTCACGGATATGTTGCCGGTGGAAGGGACCAGGCTGAAGGAAACAGGAGTATTCTCACCACTTATCAAATTAACCGTTCTTTCTGAGTCTCTGTAGCCATCCAGACGATATAGGACAGCATGTGTGCCTGGCTTCAGAGATATTTCCAGTGTCGGATTTACAAATCCTTGAGAGATGCCATCCACAAGAACCTCCCCTCCGACTGGATCTGAGGATATGCGCAGGTAGCTCTGGTTGTCCTGTTTGCTGGCGTTCCAGGAGAAACCACCAGAGAGTGCTCCTTGGCTGTCTTGACTAAAGGTTCCGGTCATTTTTAGGGGGCCGCCGGTTGTATATAATCCACCGGTATAGACCTGCTCGAAGACACCTGGCCGACTCCTGGTGAACTTGATCCCGTTGTCGGAGGACGTCCCAGTGATGCTGTCCACCGGCTCTACTCCATTGGTTCGGGTCATGGTGCCGGTAATCTGATTGCCGCTCTGCTGGATCTCCAGGATGAACTGGTAATTGACATTGCCTACCATATCCCATTTGCCGGCGAGGCCGTCGTAGTAGAGCTTTTCAAATGGTATCTTATGCATCACCAGATCAGGTTTCGCATTCAGATCAGAAGCTAAACGTACCGTCTCCTGATCAGCACTCACGGCATTCATGATAAATGGGGAAAAAACTATAAATAGTGTCAAAAGTATTTTAAATTTTGATTTCAACATAATGTCCCTCCTTGATGGCTTTATGCACCTCCGATACTATATAGACTTTCTGTCATTTTGATTAATTTCCGGACTTTCTCGACAGAGTACTCTTTCAGAGCAGATGTGCCCAACATCGCTGAATGCGATACTGAAGGGCCACATAGTCGCTTCTAGGTCCCTCACCTGCGTGCCGCAAAAATTTCCTGAAACTTTATGATCTCATCCCTTACATTCTCTTTGGCGACAACGCTGGAAATAGCGCACAGGCCGTCCGCTCCTGCTCTGACGACCTCGCCTGCATTGCAATGGTTGATGCCGCCAATTGCGATCAGGGGAATATCTACCCGGGCTTGGATCTCTTCGATAAGTCTAATGCCCGCCGGCTTTCCGGCATCTGGTTTTGTTGCGGTCTGAAAGATGGGCGAGACTCCCAGATAGTCTGCTCCGATGCTTTCTGCCTCCAGGGCTTCGGCAAGATTGTGGACGGTAACGCCGATGATCTTCTCCCGGCCGAGAAGCTTGCGGGCGGCAAGGCACGGCATATCCGACTGGCCCAGGTGGACGCCATCGGCCTCTGCTGCAAGTGCAATGTCTACCCGATCGTTGATGAGAAATATCGAGCCAAAGTCCCGGCATATCTCCCGCAGCCGCACGGCTTCCTCGTACATTTGCCGGGTTTCTGCATTCTTGTTTCTGTACTGGACAACTTCCACCCCGCATGCTACGGCCTGCAATACATCGCTCAAGTTCCCGGCACGGCTCAATTTAGAGTCGGTTATGAAGTAGTATCCTTTCACTCTTCGATCCTCTGCATTCTCTCTACCGTTTCGGCATCAAGATTGTACACGGCATCAAAAAGCTTTTCTTTGAAGCTGCCCGGACCCTGCGCCTGTGCGGCCGCTATTTCTGCTGCGACTTCATAGCAGACAAGACCGGCTACACAGGCAGCAACGCAGTCTTTTTCCACGGCGGCAAAGGTGCCAATTACCGATGCGGCCATGCATCCCGTGCCCACAATATTGGCCATCATGCCGTGGCCGTTCTTCACCAATACCACTCTTTTTCCATCAGCCACGATATCCTCTTTGCCGGTGATTACTACAGTGCAATTCCTCTTTTCGGCCAGCTCTCTCGCTACATCCTGCAGATTCGTCTCAACAGTCGAGGCATCTACGCCCCTGGTAGAAACGCTCTCCCCGGCCATACGAGCGATCTCGGAAGAATTGCCTTTTATTATGCTCACCTTTACTTCATCCAGGATCTCAAAGCATTTATCATCGCGAAATTTTGTGGCGCCAGCTCCACAGACATCAAGGACCACAGGTATTGCCTTTTTATTGGCACTTTTACCGGCAAGTATCATGGCATCGACAAAATCAGTTGTCAGCGTGCCGATATTCAAAACCAGGGCCGAGGATATGCCTGCCATCTCGGCGACCTCTTCTCTGGCATGAGCCATGACCGGAGAGGCTCCAAATACCTTTACAATATTGGCACAATCGTAAATAGTCACCCAGTTCGTCAGGTGATGTATGAGCGGCTTTTCCTTTCTCACTTTTTCCAGGCAATCTGATGCAATGTCTTTCACGGGCAGCCTCCAATTCTCAATCGAATATCCGCTATTCCTCTGTGCATCCATACTTCCATGCATTTAATATATGCGTGCTTTGATTTGAGGCAAATAGCCGGCAAAAGGAGTGGTTATCAGTATCTACGGATTTTTCGTTAAAGGTAAAAGGCTGGGTGGAACGGGAGGGAAAACGGCTAGAAGAGAGCGATGTCAGGGCAATTCTCGTGCAAAATCCGGCTGCGATCTGCAGATTTGGCGGGGAGTTCTTTCTGGAGTGGAATGGCTGCAAGGCGCGCGATCATTTCGGGATAATGCCAGGAGACTGCCCGGCGGGTGCTGTGGTCTGCAGCGGCAAAGAGACGGGAAAAGTGGACCCCAACTATCCGCTCATGGATCTGGATGAGGCCATAAGGATTGCTGTGCAGCTTCGCAGCGACGGGGGGGTTGTGGCTCTCTCGGGAGGCGTGGACTCGGCACTGATCGCCCGGCTGGCCGGCAGAGAGTGCGTTGTGGTAGGAATTGCCGGCTCACATGACCTTATGCGCGCCAGCCAGGTGGCAAAGGAGTTTGACTTGACCCTTCATCAGCACTTAATAGATCCCGCATCAATCGAAGAGGCCCTGGCCCAAGTTCTGGCAGTCATTCCAAAGAAAGATCCGGTAAATGCATCCATTGCCACAACGCTATATTTCGTCTGCCAATGGGCAGGGCTGCATGGCGAGGCGCGCATCTTAGCCGGGCAGGGGGCAGATGAGCTTTTTGGTGGATACTCCCGCTATCTGCAGACAGAAACATTAGCATCGGATCTGGAGAGGGATTTCCAGGAGCTTCCCCGGCAGCTTGCCAGAGATCAGGCCGTGGCCGGGCTGCATGGCACATGCTTCTCCTTGCCTTACATGGATGGCAGAGTAGTAGTAGCTGCCAGGGCTATCCCGCCGGAAATGCTGATACGAGATGGGGCGCGCAAGAGACCGCTGCGCTCTGTTGCCGAGCGGCATATGCCGCCGGATATTGCCCAATATGAAAAGAAGGCCATGCAATACGGCAGCGGTGTCATGAAGGAGATACAGAGGCTGGCCGCCCGGAATGGTTACAAGAGGTCGCTACAGGATTATCTGCTCTCCATTGCAGGGTGTTATTGAATAGTCCAATTCCTTCGATTTGCATTCGTATCGGAGTACACCTCATTTGTGTCATCCAGTATGGCAATATATATTATCATTCAAACCCCTCAATAAAGCTCTTTATGCACCACATAAGATCCGGGTGGTATCCTCCTTCCAGCACGGCAAATCTGTGCCCGTCGCACATTTTTGCCCCTTCTTTAATGACTTTACCTATCTTCCGGAAGTCCTCTTTTTTCAGCAGCCTGCCCCAGTCCTCCAGATAGGTGTCAAAACCAGCCGAAACGCCAACGATATCGTAATCAAATCCCTGGAATGCACCCTCAACCTGGCTTAAATAGCGGCTCTCATCCATGTTAAGATACTCGAAGTTCTCATCTACCGACCAGGGATTGACAATCTTTACATTCCGGTCTCCCCGGAAGATGCTGACGGTGCCGTCTCCATAGTGCAGGTCGATATCGATGATCAGCGCTTTCTTCGCCCTGGGCCGGATATTTTTTATGGCAATGGCCATGCTGTTGAAGTAGCACATTCCCCAGGCCCGGTTGGCTGCGGCATGATGCCCGGGCGGACGCACCAGGGCGAAGGCCGGGTTTCCCCGCAGGGCCAGCTCTGCGGCGCAAATGGCACCGCCAGCCGCAAGCGACGCTATTTCAAAGTGACCGCTCTGTCTTACGCGATCGATATGCTCCCTGCCGTGGACTTTGCTGATTTGCAGCAGGCTGCAAGGCTGCGGCTCTATGAACATATAGCCAGACTTTCCTAGCTCAACTGCCGGCAGTCGCACACGGTCCGGATTTTCCACTGGGCTTGCCGGATATCTTTGCTCATATTTTCCGCTGTATACTATTTTCACATTGCTATTTTAGATTTCTAAGGCACTTAATACATTCGATCATCACAAGGACTATATGATAAGTCCTCCAAGCACCTGTTGAATGCCGAATTTCAATGTCCTTCTGGAAGGTGCCTGGCTGGTAAGAGATGTCAAGACTGAGGATGACGCCATAGGTGTGGCCATCTCGGAAGCTGGCAAGCGATTGAATCAGAGAAAGATGGACTTCGTCGAGGTGGAGATGGGTCAATGGGACTGCCCGGAGTGCAGCGAGCCTTTGCCCGGCGTATTTCTCGTCGCCAGCACGGCCCTGGTGGCGCTGCTCTTCGAGATCAAGATATTCAATGCAGAAAGTGAGGAGCATGCCGGGCGCATAGCCAAATCCTCTATTGGAAAAGCCCTGGGGGCCATACCTCTGAACGTGCTGGAGACTGCTCAGATCGATTAGCCTTTTTTCAGAAAAATCCCTAGCTTTTTGGCTTAGGTTTTATGGCAGTTTTTGCTGTAGATTTGGCAACCCCGAGCCCCAGCGACCTGGCCAGCTCCCTGAGATCTCTTTTGCCCGGCTTTGCCGCTTTTGCTCTCCTGGGCATTTGCAGCACCTCATGACTTGTCTTATTCTCGGGAGATTTATTCAGAGGAGGGTTCTCCATCTTCCACTCCGCAATCTTCTTTATAATTATTTCTCGGCCCTCTTTTGCGTCTACTAATATCAAATCCTCTCTCACCCAATCTGGTAAAAATTCATTGACACCGCCCAGGCTGTCATCACCAAACCTGCGATCACAAAATAAGAGCACTCCCCTTTCTGATTCAGAGCGAATGACTCTTCCTGCTGCTTGCATTCCCCGGTTGACGGCCGGCAGGGTATAGGCGATGAGCATTCCCTTGGCCCGTCCATACTTTCTAGTATAGTAGCCGTTGATCTCTTTTTGAATCTCGTCGTATGCAGCCAGGGGCAGGCCCACCACGGCCACCCCGTTTAAAGCCTCGCCCTTGTAATCAATTCCCTCTGCCAGCTTTCCGCCGCATACGCCCGTCAAGACGCCTCCGCCCCGCCCGGCCAGGCTGAAGAATTCCTGCAAAATAGAGGGCACATCATCGCTACTTCGAGGCTCAACGCACAGCTTCTTTCCCACCTTTCGGCAGGAAGAGAGGCATACTTCCCTGTAATTGTTCATCATTGGGTAGGAAGTAAAGAAAATAGCCACACTGCCGGGAACACATTCTATTATCGATCTTATGTGCCCGGATATCTCCTCCCTGTTGTCCGCATCTTCCCTGATCTCCAGTTGAGTCGTCGCCTTTTTTGCCGCTAAAAGCAGGCGGTTTTCTTTGGGAAATGGATTG
>JALNZQ010000038.1 GCA_023229165.1 Methanothrix sp. | reverse complement strand
TAAGTATGAGGAAAATGAATCAGAAGCAATTGCTCCTAATGATTTTAACACCACTCTGAATTATAGTTATGATGAAATTGACCGTCATGCTTTGAATGCACCCACCTCTGCCCAAGCAACAGTAGAAAGCCTGGCTGCCTACTTGATAAAGCCGGCGAAAAATGATCGCGAGAAGGCCAGAGCGATATTCCGGTGGATCACAGAGAACATTGACTACGATCTGGAGGCTTATTTCACAGGAAACATCGGCTCGACCAACTACACGGATGTCCTGAAAAGCCGCAGGTCGGTCTGCATCGGCTATTCCGATCTCTTCTCGTCCCTGGCTCAGGAGGCAGGGCTTGAGGCGGTTAAGATCAGGGGCTATGGCAAGGGGTACAGCTACCGGCCGGGGGAGAGCTTCACAGGTCCCTTCAATCATGCCTGGAATGCCGTCCGCATAAATGGCTCCTGGTATCTGATGGACAGCACCTGGGGGGCGGGGTTTGTGAGCGGTGACGGCAAGTATGTGCGCCTGTTCGATGATCATTTTTTTATGACGAAGCCTTCTCAGTTCATCTATAATCACTTCCCTGAGGACGCTCGCTGGCAGCTTCTCGATGAGCCGATCTCAAAAGAGGAGTTCGAGAATCTGGTCTATCTGGAATCGGACTTTTTTAACCTGGGTCTGAAGCTTGACCAAAGAAACGGGACGATAGTTGCGGATAAGCAGGTCAATGTCTCCGTCTTTGCTCCTGAGGATGTGCTGATGATGGCGGATCTGGAGTATGCGGACCATGGTGCCTCTGGTGAGGCACTGGATGGCCGCACATTTTGCCAGAGAGATGGAGCGCGGTATGATATTTATGCACAGTTTCCGGCAAAAGGAAGCTATATTTTGAAGGCGTATGCCAAGCGAAAAGACGATCCCGGCAAGTACAACTCCGTTTTGGAATACCGGATCGACGCTGCATCCGGTGGGGGCATCGGCTTTCCCATGGCTTTCGGAAAGTTCAGCGAGGCGAGGGCCTATCTCTACGGGCCGCTGGAGGGCAGACTGTTGGCGGGGGAGAGCTACCTGTTCCGGATCAGGGTTCCCGGTGCCGAGAATGTGTCTGTGGTGTGCGGCAAGGAATGGACTCATCTCGCGATGCAAGGGGATCTGTTCGAAGGGAATGCAACGGTTTCCGGGGACAATGTGGGCGTCTTCGCGAAGTTTCAGGGAGAGGAGTGGGATGGGCTGGTGAGGTACGAGGAAGAATGAGCTGTCGCGAAGTGATGACGCCTTTAATTGATAAAGTCGCTGCCAGATCGGGTTGTTCAAATGGGTAGATGTTGTTGATAGATTTATTTCAGGTGCCTAATGCTAGATTTGCACACCATTCTATCTTATCACCTGCAATCAATATAACTCTTGCACTAAAAATTTAGTTGTCAACCATCAAATTATTCGAATTTATCTGTACAATGTTGTGGATGACCTGAGCAAAATAAAGCTTCATGCTATCCATAATATGTGTTCGTTGGGCTATTTGGTTGTTTCCTCGATTTCCTGCAGAGGAAATTTTGCTCGAATCTCCCTGCCTCTCAGCACCGGTAGATCCAGCTCAGCTAAAATGCCCTCAATTCTCTTCCTCTCCTCGGACCGCAGGGACTTTCGATCAAGATATGCATAGGTAGCTTTCGATTTGCAGCATGCATCATCCACTGAATCTCGATTTACTCCTGCCATCTGATAATTGGAGAAAAGATGCCCGAAGGCCACATCCGCCTCGAACATGAGCTGCGTCTGCCTGGCCACATAGTGCCCGCCGCCAAAGCCCAGGAATACGGGACGCTCCTTTATCTCCAGTGCTAAAATTGCTCTGGCTATGGTCTCTCCTGCCCGCCGGTCCTGCCATTCTTTCGGAGTGCTTCCAATCTCCGCAAAAAAGCAGGGCGTCTTCATGTCCACCGGCCCGTGATGAGTGGCCTCGGCGGATACTGCAAACCCGGGAAGGGCAATGTTATGCAAAAAAGACCTCAGGCCGCAAGGCGCAGCCGCAGAGAGCATACTTACGCCGTCTTCCAGTATGCCTGTGAAGTGCCCACCCAGCCACGGCAAACCGGATTTCGCCTCATGCCGGCTGGCAAAGACCGCCATCTCCGGCTGCAATCCTAATTCGGCCAGCCGATCATCCAGCCCGATAAGCCGCGACTGCCTTTCATCGTGAATTATGAGGCGCCATCGACCGTAAGATCTGTAGCCCTCCTTGCACTCCCAGGGCAAAAGCTCCAGCAGACGCTCATAGATATTATGGCTTGCCGGATCTGCCCGAGAGCAGACTACGGCAATCTCGCGAGGAAATGCAATCTTCAGATCTCCTTGCTCACATCCAGCATTTTAGCCACCATAGGCGCGTAATCGATCTTGCTGGCCTTGATCTCAGCAAGGGGCATGATCACAAGCATGGGCCGCTCCTCGATGAGACCCTGGGCAGAGAGAGCGCGAAGCTCCCTATCCATGCGATTCTTTAGATCCGGATAGCCTGTGGACAGGAAGGCGCCGAAAATCTCTCCCGGCTGCAGATAGCTGAACAGAGGCGCTCCGATCCTGCGGAAGGCCTGGTAGACCTGGGAAAGATCCTCGCGATCGTGACCGTGCCTGATGCTCACATGATAAAAGGACATCAGCTCGCAGCAGATCTTCTGCCAATCCACGTAGGCCTCGCGAGTCAATAGTCCAGTCTGGAAGAACTTCGTTCGTTTTCCAGAGATGGTAGGCCGGGAGATGCCCGTTCTCCGGGAAAGCTCCAGGTCGGAGAGCATGGGATACTTCACAAAGGCGTAGAGCGTGAGCTTGTCCTTCTCTGTGAGACGGGAGTCATCAGTTAGAGCGGCCTTGGGCGGTATTATCTCCCCAGAAAGATCGGATCTGTTGAGATCAAAGAGGCCGTCTACCGCAAGAGCAGCATCAGCCGAGTAGCTGGATACCTGGAAGGGATAATGGAAGTAACGAATATCCTCCACAAAATCGCTGCGGTAGTATTCGTCGATTATAGGATCGAAGTTCACCCGGAAGTCAGTGAGACTTCGAGAGTAGAACGTTGATACTGAATCAGTATCTGTGGCAATGTGCGAGACGCAATTGGGATAATTCACCCAATTCTGATAAGACGGGGAACCCTTTCTTACCTCAAAGGGAGCAGTCGGATTGTATTTCACGAAGACGGAGGTCAGGATTTCGGCACCTACAGCTTCTCCGGAAGGCACATTTAAAAGTTTTATGAGTTTCCAATCTCTAAACTTTCTTTTGCTCTTGAATATCGTTGAGCGATCAACGCCAATATTAGAAGCGAGATCTATGTCACTGAGCCCCGGATATCTGGCAAGACCATAAAGAACTAACCTCTCCTTTGATGTTAATTTTAGCTGCATTCGCATAGCATATACATTTTATAAGTATTTATAGATTGCCTATTCTTAGATTTCCGGGTATATCTCTCCTTCATATACAAGGGATCGCAGGATCAATTTTGCCAGAATTTAATCAGGGAGCTTAGGGGCTGCACTATCCTCGCGGGGTCCCATTCTGAAGGGAAGGGTAACGTATGCCTTTCTCCGGATAGAGAACGGAGAATCGTGTCCAGGAACTACAAAATCCGCAAGTGCCATTATTCTCTGCATGCTGGCAATGGCCAGGTCACGATCGACATGCAAGGCAGGCGGAACTTTTTTTAGGAAGTTGCCAAAGGTAGGAAGGGCATCACCTGGTATTACTATTGTTTTCATTTGCAGGGTTGCAGCTTTCGCCTCAACTACGACGGAAATGCTGTCCATGCTGTGGCCGGGAGTTGCCAGTACCCAAACGCCGGGTGCAATGACATCTCCCTCCTTTCCTATCAGGACCTTCGCATGGGAAAATAGATGATTGTTGCCGCAGTGATCAGGATGGGAATGGGTATTGACAATGCAGTCGATCTCCTCTGGATTTATGCCAAGCTCTGCCAATGCCCTGCAAATCAGCTCTTTTTCACCTTTTTGGCCGCTGTCCACTATAATCTTATGCCGCCCGTTGACTATCAAGGTCACTGAAGATCGAGCGTCTAAGATCCGGCCGTACTCGTCCCTTTCAATCGAGCCGGGCTTGAGAAGAAAAACCGCAGGCATTCTTTGCCATCCTCAGGCAATGTAGAGCTTTTGCAGCTTATCGTAGAGCCTCTCTACCTGAGCCACGGCTGTTCCGATATACTGGTGCGGATCAAGCAAGGCATCTATCTCTTTGGCACCCAGGTGGCGCATGACCGTCTCGTTCTCCACGAGAACTTCGGCCAGCTCCCTCTTCTGCTCGAAGGCAGCCATAGAACTCTGGCGCATGATCTCGTGAGCTTGCTGACGGCCCACGCCCTTCTTGGCCAGCTCTACCATCACGTTCTCGGCCATATTCAGTCCGTGCAGCATTGTCAAATTGCGCTCGATATTCTCAGGCCGCATCCTTAGCCCGCTGAGCGTGCGCGTGGCCAGGGTGATGAGATGATCGGTGAAGATGAAAGCTTCCGGGAAGATGATACGCTCACTGCTACTGTTGGTGAGATCGCGTTCATCCCAGAGGGGAATGTTCTCAAAGGCAGGCAGGATTTGTGCCCGCACTATTCTGGAAAGGCCGCAGATCTGCTCCGACTTAATCGGATTTCTCTTGTGGGGCATGGTCGAGGAGCCTACCTGCTTTTTGCCGAAGCCCTCTTCCACCTCGGCGATCTCAGTGCGCTGCATGGTGCGCATCTCCACGAATATCTTATCCAGGGTGGAGGCAACGAGTGCCATCCAGCAGACCATTTCTGCATGCCGGTCGCGCTGCACCACCTGATTGGAGACATCCACTTCGTTAAGCCCGAGGTGCTCCATGACCCGCGACTGAATCGCCATTCCATTCAGGCCATAGGCTGCCTGAGTGCCCACAGCTCCGCTCATTTTGCCTACGGCAGCGCGGGGCCGCATCTGCACCAATCGCTCGATGTGGCGCGCGATCTCCGAGGCCCAGATGGCGAATCGCAGGCCATAGGTGGTGGGCACCGCAATCTGGCCGTGCGTTCTGCCCGCACATACCAGGTTTTTATTCTGTATGGCCAGATCCAGCAGCAGCGCAAGGAGTTTCTTCAATTTGGGCTGCAGCACATCCAGGGAAGCCTTGATCTGCAGACCGGTGGCCGTATCCAGGATGTCGTTGGAGGTGGCGCCCAGGTGAATCCACTCTCCAAACTTCGGAGCGCACTCCGCCATGGCCAGGACGGTGGCCATCATGTCGTGGCCGATCTCATCCTCGATCTGCTTGGCCCTCGCAGGGCTGGTGGACTTTGCAGCAGCGGCGATCTCGGCGGCTGCGCCCTTTGGGATCATGCCCAACTCTTCTTCAGCTAAAGAGAGGGCCGCCTCCACGTGAAAGAGACAGCGCAGCCGGAAGTCCTCTTCCCAGATATCTTTCATCTCTTTGGTTCCATATCTAAATTCAATAGGGTGAATAGACATGGGGAGTAGGATAGTGCGGGGGGTTGATGGAACTTTTGGTTGCTCCATAAACGGCGGCGAAAGAGGCAGGCAGGAGAATTCATTCACGGTCTCGATGAGTTCTGCGCCTATGGCTATGTTTAACCTCTAAATTATAATTAATATATAATTGACTAAAAATATAATAAAATATTAATAGTTAAAACTCAATAAGAGTTAATGAAATGAAGCGGGAGGAGTGAGCTGATGTTTGTGCCGGGATGGAAGTGCTTAATGTGGATACTTTTGTTGGCAAGCATAATCTTGATGGTAAGCCCTGCAAAGAGTGCGATCTATCCTTTCGGCAGCAAGGTTTTGTCCAATGATTCGGATATAGGCAGACCTCTTTTCCCGCTTCCAGTGGAGACAACTGTGGCTTTTTGGGATATAGGAACTCCCGGATATGATGAAGAAGACCCGGTTTATCTTCATATTGGGCCTTCTGCCAGCGGCACAACCAATGCCAATGATGTGAGACTGACTTTTTTTGCCAATGTGTCTCCTGGATCGAAGGTGACATTTCTAGATTCTGATATGAATAGACCGATAAAGCAGCTGCCTTCGGTAATCAGCTTCCTGGATATTCATGGCAGTCGCGCATACGATCTAAATGATCCGGTTTACCTGCACCACATCGATCGCATTGATCATTCTGAACATCCCGATCTTGATTGCTATGATGATTCTGAAAATTCTGCCGATATGATGACAGGCTTCAGCGAGCGCCTTCCTTATCGTGGAAGAGAGATCTCTTCACCGGGATTGGGTATTGCCCTGTTTACAGATAATTATAAATTATTCATTTCAGATAAAATCCTCGATAAAAAACCAAGGAAGATCGGAGAAATGCGGGGACTTTGCATTGAAATGGTTCGCGGCTTAAAGGCAGATTATTATCATGTTCTTGGAACCTGGCTCATCAAGATTCAACCCTGCCAGATGGTAGCTGAAGGCTCCAGTCGGGATGATGAATCTGCTGGCTGTAGGTGGGAGGATTCGTCTGCCCTGTTAATCCAAACCAATGATATCAGATTAAGCTCAATGGGAAATCTGACCGCAGGGACAAAGGTTACGAATTTTGACGATGATCAAAATAAATTGGTAGCTTGGCCACCCTTCGCGAGTTTCCTTGGACCGGACACAGATACCAACAGTGTGGGCTACTTTGATGTAAACGGCAATGGAATTTACGACTACGAAGACGATGTATACATGAATGTGCCAGCTGGCATGTCGAAGGGCATTGTTACGGTAAATAATGTGCGACTCTCCGGGCCGATCTGAAAAAATAGAGGCCAAAAAATTGCCGCAAATGCCTCACCTCTCCTCGTAAATCGGCTTTTCCGGAACAAGATAGATCGTCCAGAAGACCAGCACAGTCACCAGCGCTTTAACGATGATGTTGGTCCAGACCATCTGCTGGAGGCCCTCCGCTCCCACAACTCCGGCAAAGGCGATGATGGGAAAGATCAGGCTGTCCACGGGAATGGAAACCGAATTGGAGGCAAATACCCTGGTCCATTGCGGCCATTTTTCTCTTCCGCCGCGCGTCCAGAGTTGATAGACTTTCGTGTCAATCAGCTCGGCAATGAGCGCCGTGAGGATAGATGCCAGTACGATCCTCATCTGCAGGGAAAAGAGAAATTCCCAGGCAATCTGCCCTCCGCTATTCGCCCAATCGGTCTGCGCCGGCAGCAGGACTACCAGCTGAAAATAAAAGGCAGCGAGCAGGTTGACGGCTGCCGACAGCCAGATGGTGGTGATTGCCGCCTTCTGGCCGAGCTGCTTGTGGATCAGGTCGCGCCAGGTGAACGTGAGGGAATAGATAAATCCGGCGTCCATGACCAGGCTGCCGAAGTAGGTGACCTTGGTGGCAGCGATGTTGCCTGCCAGGGAGAAGAAGAGGTAAAGGCCAGAGAGAATTATCGCGGCCTGCGTCTTGTCCAACCCTAATTTACCGTCCTTGAGCCCGCTATCATTGGCTTTCAACGTCTTCTGGCCTTCGCACTCGCTCTGGTCCTCTGTATTTATCTGCATTCTAAGTTTTTCTCAGCCATTTTTCTTTCAGCTGCGCAAATGTCCCTGTTCGTATGCTTTCCCTGACCTCTTCCATAAAGCGGAGCATAAAATGGAGATTATGAAGCGTGGCCAGCCGGAAATAGGACAGCTCCCTGGAGACATAAAGATGGCGAAGGTAGGCTCGCGAGTAGGTGCGACAGGTAGAGCAGGTGCAGTTGGGGTCGACGGGCGAGCGGTCTTCTTTGAATTTAGCGGTTTTGATATTTATGTGGAACTTGTTCTCCTGCGATCCACCCGCCTGAGGCGAGATTAAGAGGCTTCCCCTGCGGGCGATTCTTGTGGGAGAGACGCAGTCGAAGGTATCGATTCCTCGCTCTACGCATTCAAATATGTCGTCGATCTCGCCGATGCCCAAGAGATGGCGCGGCCGGTCGTCATCCAGTCTGGGAATTGTCCAGTCTAAGACCTGATGCATATCCTGCTTGCTGTTCCCCAGCGAGCCCCCAATGGCGATGCCGTCAAAAGGCTGGGCAGAGATGGCCTCTGTGCTTTCCCGCCTCAAGTCCTCAAACCATCCACCCTGAATTATGCCGTAGAGCGCTTGATTTTTATCGTGGTATCGGATGGACTCTTCCGACCAATTATGGGTTCTTAGCATGGCTTTTCTGGTGTAATCGTAATCTGAGAGGGGTGAAGTGCATTCGTCAAATGCCATGATGATGTCTGTTCCGAGATTGGACTGAATCTTCATCGACTTTTCCGCATTCAAAAAATGCCAGGCTCCGTCGGCAATGGACTTGAAAGAGATGCCCTCATCAGTGATCTTGGTCAAATTCTCCTTCGGCTTTCTTTTTTCGTTTTTCTCGTATCCTGCGCCTCTCGCGCTCCTATTCTCCACTTCAGTGCATTCATCATCGTATTTTTTTCGGAAATCTTGCGGGAAGATGTTGCCGATCTTGCTGATATTATGCTCTCTGGCAAAGCCTAAAGAAAATGCCTGAAAGCCGCCGGAATCTGTGAACACGGGCCGGTCAAATCCCATGAACCGGTGCATCCCACCGAGCCGCTTTATCAGTTCATCGCCCGGCTTCAGGTGAAGATGGTAGGTATTGGCAAGGGTGCACTGCGCGCCTAAACTGAGCAGATCGTCGGAGCCCAAAGCTCTAACACTGCCCATTGTTGCCACCGGAACCAGGTAGGGCGTCTGTATATCTCCCCGCATGGTTTTTATCAGCCCCAGCCGTGCGTGCGTTTGCTTATCCCGCTTTAAGATCTCAAAAGATAGTGCGCCCATATCCTATTACCTGAATACAACCAATTTTTCCCAATCTCGCCCCATGAATATTACTTCATTACTGCTATCATGCCAGGTACTCTTTGCAGCCAGCCGGCGGAAAAAGCTTTTGCATGACTTGCTCATGGTCAGCATCCGAAAAAGCTTTTAGGAGGATGCAGGGTTAATCCCTGCTAATTCATTGGTGAGAGTAGTCACATGACTATGCAATGATATAATCAGGTAGGGGTTTTAGATGAGCGTGCATAGCGGCGGAATTCTCTTATTCA
Source organism: Methanothrix sp. (assembly GCA_023229165.1). GTDB lineage: Archaea > Halobacteriota > Methanosarcinia > Methanotrichales > Methanotrichaceae > Methanothrix. Next base: position 7,662 of record JALNZQ010000038.1, on the reverse strand, counting down.
GGTTTAAAGACAACAAGCTTGAGATGCTGCTTGTCCATCCTGGTGGCCCTTTTTGGTCCGGAAAGGATGAGGGTGCCTGGTCGATACCCAAAGGGGTGTTTGAAGAGCAGGAGAGCCCGCTAGAGGCCGCAAAAAGGGAATTCAAAGAGGAAACCGGCTCTGAGGTTACAGGGCGGTTCACAAATCTTGGCACGATAAGGCAGCCCAGCAAAAAGATTGTGCACGTGTGGGCACATCAATCGGATTTAGATGCGGCTTTAGCCACGAGCAATAAATTCGCCATGGAATGGCCTAAAAAATCAGGAATCATAAGAGAATTTCCAGAGGTCGATAAAGCCGAATGGTTTGATGCTGAGAAAGCCAGAAAAAAGATCCTGAAAGGGCAAGCCGGTTTTATTGATAGACTTCTGAAAGCCGTAAATTATGAGCCAAAAAAAGAGGCTATTGCAGAGCTTTCTTGACCTTTTCCACCAGCTCCGCCCGGATAGCGCTCCTGCGATCTCCACCGCAGACGATGCCCCGCACGCCGATGATGTCCGGCTGCAATCGTCTGAGAAGCTCCAGGTGGGCGAAGCTGATGCTTCCGGCAATTGCCACCTCCAGACCGGCGGCATGACCCTGAGCAATAAAATCCAGCAAATCCTGCTCGCTCATGAAATCAAAGGTAGGCTTTCCGTCTTTGACGGCTGTGTCCACCATGACCAGGTCTGCGCCGGCTTTGGCGGCAACTGCGGGCAGGAGCCGGGGCGAGATGGATCCGACTCGGGCGTAGTCGGAGTAGGCTGATGCAACTACCTTCTTCTTGGCATCGAAGTCCTTGACCGCTCGCACAATGCCATCCATCATCTCTTCCGCTTGAGCGGGGGTCTTCACACCCAAAAGGCCTGCCTTTATGTACTCGGCACCGGAAACGGCAGCACCTAACGCCGCCAGGCTCGCCGTGCCCGGTTTGAATTCCAGGTCGCCGATGGTGGCGGAAACCGGCACCCTGCCTTTGGCCAGGTCTGCCACAGCCCGGATGGCCCAGGGAAAGTTCGCGCCAAGTGATCCCTCTTTGGGATTTTTTACATCTAGAATGTCTGCACCGCCGGCCAGAGCCGCTTGTGCTTCATCGATATTCATGGGGCTAACCAACAATCTCATATTCATCCAATCCCGAAAGGAGCAGTTGTGCGATGCATCTTCGTCCTCGATATACTTAATGGTGCTGTTGTCCATGCCGTGCGCGGAGAGAGGAGCCGTTATGAGCCTATAGCCGGCTTTTCCCAGATCGTGTCCACATCAGAGCCGCTGGGCATTTTGCAGGAGATTCGCCCCAGGGAGGTTTACGTCGCCGACCTTAACCTGCTGACAGGCCGGGGCGATAATCTGGCGGTCATAAAAAAGATATCGGACAGGACGAAGACCATGGCAGATACAGGGATTTCGAGGGCCAGCGATCTGGATCGTCTGCCTGAATCCATCTCTCCGGTACTGGGCACGGAGACATCCTCGCTGCAGCTCATCGAAGGGGCAGCAAGAGAACGCAGGATAGTAGTAAGCATCGATATGATGAAGAGGAAGGTTTTGGCCCGCGATCCAGAGCTGGCCGGGCATACGCCCTTGCAGCTCTTGCAGAGGCTAAACGGGCTGAAACTGGAAAGCGTTATCCTTCTGGAGCTGGATAAAGTGGGCACATCAGCAGGACTAGACAAAAAATTTCTAGAAAATGCGGCAGCAGCCTCAAAGCATCCTCTCATACTGGGAGGCGGCGTAGAGGGTGAAGAAGACCTGAGGACTTTGGAGAAGATGGGCTTTTCGGGAGTACTGCTGGCCACAGCACTGCACAATGGCAGAATACCTGTAGAGCGGGTACAGTGATCAGACAATCCATCATTCTGGTAATAACATATTGTTAATTTTACTTATGGTTTCACGCATATTTGTGCCTTCTTTTGTGGTTTTATATAATATGTGATTCTCTTGGCTGGCCTCTAATAAATTATTTTTAATAAGTATTTCCAAATATGGATTTACTGTTCTGAAGTTAAGGTTGGCCTGATATACGATTCTTGTCTTGCTGGCACCATCAGTACATATTTCTAGTATCTTAGAAAATATCTCCTGTTTGCTTCTTTTCATGGCCGAACTTCCTGCATTTTTCTCATCACATATAGAGAAGAGACCATCTTGGGTCATATAGACGATTATGTAAAGTAAGAAACTACAGATCTGACCAACACTATTCTCCTTAACAATGATACGTATCTATGATCACTGGATATGGCTGAACAAAAAAAAAGATGAGTTGAGATTACTTCACCGTTTAACTGAGGTAATTTTAGCAGGCAAAAGCTTTTTCGTCTGACGTGTTCAACCAAGACTAAGGAAGGTAAATTCTTATGAGACGTCTCGGGCTTTTACTGGCCTTTATGCTTGCGATCATTTCCCTGTCGCAGGCCTTCCCGCTTGTGACACCGGATGGCATAATAAAGATATATGGCATGATTCCCACAAGCGACGGGTTCGCTCTGGATATCTTCTCACCATATGAGTTCCAGGGCAGTGGCATTGCTTCCGATCTGAAGGTGGATGTCGTCGATTCTGAAGACCGATTCATCAAAGCGCACAACATAGAGGACGTCTCCCAGCCGGGATATAATGATCGAGCGCTTTATTTCTTCACGTTCGACCAGCCCGCTACCCAGATAAAAAGGACAAGGATCGAGACGCCTAACCAGGATGTCTATAGCATCGCTTGGTCAGGAGTTCCTGAAGCGTCGACGGATAACATAACCGTAAAGCTCTATGGAGTCAAGGACAACACTCAAGAGGATACATACACTGGCCTGCAGAAAAAGCAATATGATTTCGAGGTCAAGGTCACAAATAATATGGCTCAGGGACTTGTACTCTCGCCTAAGTTCTTCTGGCTTTTGGACCAATTCAACTACGGTTATGCAGTAACGGGAGAAGAGTATAAGCTCCTGCCGAACGAGTCAGTGAGATATACCCTAAGCTCGCAAGAATTGTCCCCACTGTCCCGGCCCAAAGGCCTTAGTTTCCTCCCGGAAAACTTCACAATCGACCTGGAAGGATGGTACTGAGGGGCTACCCTCATTACCTATCTTGCCTGCGGACCTCTGGCACCCTAATATACGTCTGGCTATCTAGCCCAGCTACGCCGCCCAGCTGCATCCCTACCGGCCCCACCAACTGGGCCCGTGAGCATCCCAGTCAGGCGAAGCCGTGCGCGTGCCCGCCCGGCCAGCCAACTTTTTTCATAGCAGTGTCACATTATCCATGAATGGCCATCATAATGTGACACTACTATCTGCGACACGGGTTGGCTGGACCACCAAAAGGTTTTTCGTTAGAACTCTCAACTATTTTACATGGAACGGGAGATACCAGAAAGCATATCAAGCCTTTTTAGCGGTGATGAAGTTGTGAGCATGGTGGTGGAGCCCACGAGCTTCAAGCCGAAAATTCATCCGCAAAAACTCATCATCACAAATCGCAGAATTGTGATTTATAAGCCTGGATTTATAGGAGCCGAGACCGAAGAGTACCCATTTGAATCAATCGAAAAAATCGATCATAAAAAGGGCTTCATGCGCTCAGAGATTGAAATACATGCAGGTGGCAAAGAGATAGAGCTTGAGAATATCTCAAATGATGATGCTATTAAGGCCATCGGCATCATTCGCCAGAACATGCAAACTCAAAGATTGGCGCAAAAGACCGTCATTTTACAGCAACCCAAACAAGTGTCTCCTGTTCAAGAAGATCCTGTGGCAAAGCTCAAGCAGCTAAAAGACATGGTTGACGCTGGCCTGATCAGCCAAGATGAGTACGACGAGACCAAGGCTACGATCCTGGCGAGGATGTAAACATGGAGAGATTATAATGAGACGAACTGAATTTGTTTTGGTTTTAGTACTGCTCGCCGCATCAATCGGCCCAGCGACAGCGGCGGCGGGAACTCGTGAAGATCCCGTTCCAATGGGCACGTCCGTAGATCTCGGGGACGGCTGGACCGTAAAGGTGATGAGCGTAACTTCAGACGCTACGAATTTTATCTTACGTGAGAATCAATTTAATGATCCCCCAGCAGCAGGAAATCAATTCTTCATAGCCCGCGTGAGAGCAAGTTATGAGGGCGATGGATCAGATACCTTTGGAGGAAGTTATAGGCTCCGAGCAGTTGGCTCCTCGGCAATAGGTTATAGTACCTTTGAAAATAGTCCCGGCGTTATTCCGGATCCGTTACCAGACTCGGAGGTATTCACGGGTGGCTCTATTGAGGGTAATATTGCATGGCAAATCAAGTCTTCCGATTCCGGATCGTTGGTTATGTACGATTCAGAGGCCAGCAAGACGGGCAGACTGTATATGGCACTCTATGGCAGTCAGACAGAGCTGGCCTCTGCTCCGACCTCTACAACAGATAATGGATGGAAATATCTAGGCACCGGAAAAATGGGAAGAAATTAAGATCGGTCAGCCTACAATTTGAAGCTTCGAAGAATAGGCGAGGCCGCGCGCGTGTCCGACCGGCCAGCGCGCCTTTTGCGCCTTCGTTGGCAGCATATCCTCTAGTTCTATTGGCTTGCCTGGGAAATCAGCATCACCTCGAATTTATTCTAATCGCCGCATCTTTGCAGCGGTTTTTTGCGGCTTTCAATAGTCTGTTATTATAAAAATTGTTGGAAAAAAGTGTTATATGCTGAATATGAAATCGCCATCATACTTTCTTGAATATCCCTCCGCCTACAACCATCCCTTCCATATTGACTTTCTGGTAATTCAACTCAATCTCAGTCGGCGAGATCACTTGCCCCCACCAGTAGGCGCTCTCGTCCACCATCGTTATAGACTCGTTTTCGGCACACAAGACACCCAGCACAACTTCCACAGTCCGGGGGCTCAATCCTGGAACCATCGTCCCCGAAAAAGCTCGTCCTTGTTGCTCTGAGATGGTCAAGTTATATTCCTCACCGGGCCAGAAGGAGACAGTCTCATTCGGCAACCACGCTGTATTCTTGTCATATCCCACAAAATCCATAACACCGGACCATTTGCCTGTCATGTCAGGCAACTCTGTTGCCATCGCAGGAATGCAAAGGGCCAGCAATAGCACCAATGCTAATATTTTCCTCATGTCGACTACCTCGTTTAAATAGCCAAATTGGCCTGCAAGAGGATGCCAATAATACTACTATTAATTACTATGATTTAAATTTTCTCAAAAATACAGCATAACGTTTGCTGTCTCCGATCCAACCGGATCTAATTCAAAACCTATGGATTTTTCTAATAATGCGGTTTCTTGCATTCGTATCCAGCCTGCAAACGGATCATCTTACCCTGGTTCCACCTTCTTACGTCGGCTCCCGACATACCCTCGGCTCCAGACCCGCAAGCATACCGGCCGATCGAATCCGCGCCTGCTGCCCGCCCTGTCAGCTTGCTTTTTGTGGCGGCGCCTTGCATGCCCTGCCGATTACCGGGTGGGCGCACTGTTTTGCTTCAAATTCCATTGCGTAAAGAAATAGCTTTTTATTGAAACATAATACATTTTATCGCATGGTGTATGTGGCTAGGTTTCTAAGAAGGGCTCCGATTCATGACATACCTTGAACGGCTTCAGAACACAATATTGGTCCTCTTGACCTGGACAATGACACTTGTAACGCTTGTAGCCACTTTGGATGTGATCTACACCCCCGGCCAAATACCTAATATTGCCACCTGTAAGCCTGCAGATCAACGAACTATTGAGCTTTTTCGAAAGCATCCTATTGATGCATTTGATCAGGAGAAGCGGATCTATCGAAAAAAGATCGCCGATCTCTCCATTTGCAGAGTGGATCAGATTCACAGACTGAGCAGGCAATTTGCCATCGCAAGAAGGCCGAGAAGAATTATCATGCATCCTGCAGCCGTATTGAATAGACGAAGGTTTTGAGATATGCGATGCTCTAGCAGGCTTGCACTGCAGCTCAGAGCCAACCACCAAATAGATGATCCGACAAATGTACCTACTACGAATAATAAAATCCAGGACCATTGTTCATCAATGAGCGGGACTTTTATACTTGAGAATGCCGCCATAAAGAACAATATTGTAGCGGGATTTGCAAGCGTCAGAAGAAACGTAGACCCATAAGCACCTAATATCCTTTTTCCTTTTATTTCGTGGCTTTGCCCGGATGGTTTTGAGTTTAAAATGCTCAGCCCCATCAGACATAAAACCAGGCCGCCGACAAGCTGCAGAGAATACCGATAATTAATTGCTAGATCTGAAAGAAACCAAATGCCAAATCCTGCCGCTGCTGCATAGATGGCATCTGCGCTGGCAGCTCCGATACCTGATACAAAACCGACGAGTCTGCCCTGCGCCAGGGTACGATGAAGGCAGAGTAGACTTATCGGACCTACCGGCATAGCTACAGCCAAGCCTAAAAGCAGACCGCGCAAGAATGGATCAAAACCGATCTCCATTAAATGCCTCTTGATTCTTCATGCCAATCTACCCTGCAGAGGATGTTTTTTCGGTAGAGTACCGAATTTTCTTTGATTTAAATATGGTCTGTATCCGGCATTTTTAGTCATCGTCCATAGATAAATACTTTTTAATGGTCAGGGCTTTGCACTTAAAGTCGTGTTTGCACCTGGAGTCTAACGTTCGCATGCAAAGTCGGGTCAAAATAGGACTTTAGATGCAAAGCCCCACTGTCAGTAAGATTTATATCCATTGACTTTAAAGTACGTCATATGTCGAAAAATGTCTACGGCAGTCAATTGTGGGTAAGGGCGGCAAGCGCTTATTGATCTAATGATCTAACTTAGGTCGCTTTCGGCGTTTACCAAAGGAGAGTGGTTTCATTAAACGGAATAAATCGTTTGAAAGAGCAATAAATGAAACACAAAATCAGACTGCAAAAGATCTCCTTATCCAGGAAGCCCTCATGGCCAGCGTTCTGGCTGAAACGAAACGTTATAATGAATCTCTAAGATCTTACAATGAGCATCTGAAGGCCGATCCTCAATCTACAAAGGGTTGGCTCGAAAAAGGCGGTGTTCTGAAAGCGCTTGGCCGTGAGGACGAAGCAAATGATGCATTTGAAAAAGCCATTGAGCTTGGCGATAGATCCATAAAATCGAATTCAAAGGAGAAATCGGCTTGGTTTGATAAGGGTGCTGCCCTCTATTCTCAGGGCAAATACAATGAGTCGATACAATGCTTCGATGAGATCATCGAGATAGCTCCAAGATATTACAGATCATGGTATTACAAAGGACTGGCATTGCAGAAGCTTGGCCATGATGCAGAGGCAGAGGATGCTTTTGCCAAGGCCGAGGAGCTGGGATACAAAAGCTAATTTCGCATTCAATTTTTTATATTTCTGTAAGAGGTGACTGAATTGAAAATAAAACGAGTGGGGAAAAAACATATAACATCTGGATCGTGGTCCATCGTTGCCTTCGTCCTGCTGGCTATGACAACGCTGTTGATCTGCGCCCTGGCGCAAGAAAATACTACAGATTACTGGATAGACAGAGCAGATGAATCTATGAACAACGGCTCAATCGAGGGGGCAGTTTCCGCCTATAATGAGGCCCTGAAGATCGATCCCGAAAATACGACCATACTGATTCAGGAAGCTTTTGAGCTGA
>JALNZQ010000037.1 GCA_023229165.1 Methanothrix sp. | reverse complement strand
TTGCTGTAGCTCCACCAGGTTCTCGTATTCCAATGTATAGTAAGTCTCCCCGCCGTAAATTATGGCATCGTTGGAGGAGCCCATACACATGGTAGCGTCGCCGGTGATGGGCGAGATGGGTGCCCGGCCCCAGCCGCACTTGATGGTGTTTATGTCAAAGCCCATGGTAAAAAGCTTATGCAGACCCGTCTCGACAACGCGCGCCGAGACCTGCACCAGCCCGGCTACGCTTTCCGTGGGCGCAACGGCAATTCTCAGGTCAGCCGGATCGATGCCGCACTTTTCTGCAATGAGGGCGGAGACTTTTTCGTCCGGAAGCTTGTTTGACTCGAGGACTATGACCGCCACATCTGAAGACTCCTCAAAGCCGATCTTCTCGTAGAGGTCGCGGGTCTTTCTGGCCAGCACGCGCGCTGGACCGCTGCCCATGGCGAAGTACTTGTCCGCCTTGATCTGCCACATGGCACACTGGGAGGCCATGCAGGAGACGGCCGGATGGTCAGTCGCCACCTGAATGCCCGGCAATAAAATGCCGTTGATATCGAAGGGCGTAAGCTGAATCTCCGCCAGGTCTGCCATGCAGAGGCGAGAGAGGTAGACGCCTGCACCATAGCCGCCATGGGCCAGCACGCCTGCATCAGCCACAACAGTACCGTTATCAAGTTCTTGGACTAGAATTTGCAGCTCGTCTGCATAATCGAGCATCTCCTCGAAGACCTCGAATCCCATTTCATTGATTCCCATCAAGCCAGATCACCTTTCCTCACCAAGAAATCAACCGTCCATAAAAGTCTATCGATTTATGGATGCAGCCTTCACAGGGCAGGACCCCAGCGCCGAGCAATTCGATTCATTTGCGGCTATCACAAACAAGCAGACTCAATTATTTATAGTGGTGGGTTAATTCGCTTGCCATTCGAGGTGGAAATGTGAATAAGTCGGCAGAAGGATTTTTAATATCGGCCATGTTCATTGCAATTATGCTTTTAATAAGTGGTTTTAGCCTTGCTGCATCTCCTGAGAAAGAGATGACAGGACTGAATCGAAGTGAAATTACCACTTCCTGGGATTTATCAAACTTATTTAAAGATAAGGAAACGGCAACCGCAGAATTCGAAGGGCTGCAAAAAATGTCGCAGGAGATAAATGCCACATTTCGCCCCCTGTTTAAAAACCTCACCGGAAAGGTTTTGCTGGAATATATCGAGGCGAATAAAAATTTCAGCCGGAATTTGAGCGTAGTTATGGCGTATGCTTATGCCCAAAATAGCCTGAATGTCAACGACAAATTCTTCGAGAATTTCATCTCCGATGTGCAGAATTTATACACGGAGCATGCCAAGGCCACATCCTTCGCCGAAATATTGCTCAAGTCGCTTTCTCCTGCCGAATGGGAGAGGCTCTTTTCCGAGCAGCCTGCCCTGGAAGCGTACAGAGCATACCTTGAGAACAGCTACCAGCGCTACAGAGATCACCGGCCCAGAAATGAGACGCATGCCGCTTATCTGGCTGATATCTCCAACCAGCTTATGAAGATCAACACCGAGGCGGAAAAGACGGTTACTAATAATGTCACCGTTGCTGGAAATATCACTTTAGAGGACGGAAGAGAGCTGGCCATAAACTCTGTAACCTACTCGGAGCTTCTCTCTACAGACAGCAACCGAAATAACAGAAAGAAGGGCTACGACAAACGTTTCTATCATCTCATCAACGAATCGGATAAAATGAGCGAGATCTACAGCAATAAATCAAGATTAGACGACCTGCTCGCCCGAGAGCTGAATTACTCAGACTCATACGACTCCAAGATGTTCGAGACCTATCTCACTAAAGAGCAGGTAGAGACAATGAACCAGGTCTTCAAGGAGCGCAAGGGCAACTTCGATGGCTATTACGAGTTTCGAAAGACGAGGATGAATCTGTCGCCCCTAAAGCCCTATGACCTGGGGCTTCAACTGATGAAAAATCCCGATAAGAAATACAGCTACGAGGAGACGCTTTTCAATATATCCGCCTCTTATGCGGCAATGGATCCGGCCTTCCAGGAGATCTTCGTAAAGACAACGACCAGCGGATCAATGGATGTCTACCCCAATCCTGAGGGCGGAAAGCAGCCGGGAGGCTACTGCCAGGATATGTGTTCTCTGAAGCGGCCGGCGTTGATATTCATGAACTTCAAGGGTTTGATGCAAGACCAGAAGACCCTTACTCATGAGATGGGCCATGCCGTCAACTTCTACCTGATGGGCAATAATGTGGACTTTCTTTATTGTACCGGCACAGAGTACGAGATGGAGATCCCCTCAACCTTCAATGAGGAGCTCTTTGTGGACTATGCCCTGAAGAACTACGACCAGGATACGGCCCTGGCAATTTTGGCGGAAACTGTCAGTGATTATGAGAACTACTTCACCTTCCAGCCCATGATCACCGAGTTTGAGAACAAGGCACACGAGCTTTGCCGCCAAAAGACAAATGTGAGCGGCAGCGAGCTTAACCTGCTCTGGACCAACCTATCCAAGGAGTACCGGAGCGGTTTGGTGGATTACTACCCGGAGGACAGCGCCCAGTGGACCTACATCAGCCACATCTATCTCACCAATAACTACTACACCTTCAGCTATGCCCTGTCCAAAGCTGTGACTTTGTCTCTATTCAAGATGTACAAAGAAGATCCGGAAAAGTTCAATGAGAATTACATGGCCTATCTCTCCGCCGGAAGCTGCATGACCCCGCCGCAGAAGCTCCGGAAATTCTTCGGCATTGAGATAGATCGCAAGCTATTCGAGGATGCCATGGATGTGGTGCAGATGAGGGTGCTGCAGCTCCAGGAGCTGGAGGGGAAGAGACTGGCAGGTTCCGCCTGAAGGCAGGGCGGAACTTGGATTTTTAATAGATATTGGATGTGCTAATGGTGGACGGCGAGCCGGGAAGATTAAATAGTTAGCAAGACTATGACATATTCAATGGAGGCATAGTCAGTTGGTTTGCTCAGATTCCCTGGAGGTCAAGGATATGATGTCATCTGTCATTAAGCCTGCCACGGTTGACTCCGAAGCAGGCAAGGAGTTCATTGAGGGCATCAGAGAGGGACTGGAGGATTATGCAGAGGGCCGCTACAAGGTCTTCAAGGATGCCGATGAGCTGCTAGCCTATCTGTTAAGCCCCTGAGATCTCCTATTTTGATCCTCAATGACATTTAAGCCCTTACTTCCAAGTCATTTTCATAAGCAATTTAAGAAGCTGACGAAAAAGGATGCTGCTTTAGAGCAAAGACTTGGTAAGAAGATCAAAGCGATATGCGAAAACCCCGAAATAGGAGAGCCCAAAAGTCATCACCTGAAGGGTCTCAGGGGAGAACACGTAGACCCTTTTGTGATCATCTATGGAGTCTTCGGTGATTTCATCGTCTTTGTACACGTAGACCATCATGATAAAGCATATGCATCAGCCTATGAAATAGCGAAAGCTCTTATCGATGATGAAGGGCTACTCGCCACATTAGCAAAGGTAAGCGTTACCCCTGAAGAGCTTGCAGTTTTTGTAGAATCAATCGGTGGGTAGAGGCAATATCACCTAAAGGAGATTTTGTTTTTTTGTGGCGTACCACTCCAAAAAAAGGCTTCTTACCATTATAATATTTGGTGTTTTCTTATACGTAGGCCCAACCTGCAGATCGTCCCGAGAACGGCACCATTCGTGACATACATTGGGACGGATATGGCCTGCTGGTCACACGATATCGAGAACTTTTAGGCAATTTAATCTCATTATTTCATATATTTTTTTTGCAAATGTGGCTATTTTTTCCTTCACGAATTCTCTTTAGAACCCAATCAGCTTTAATTGGGATCCTAGGGCTGAAATCCTCGGGCACTTGCGTCTTCACCGCCAGAATTGCCACCAGTGTTCAGCCCTGATCTTTTCTTTCTTTATCTCGTCTCCGAGATATTTCTGCAGATCGTCAAGTGGTATATCGACATATTTATGAATTTCTTCCTCAATCCCTTCCAAGGCTGCGTAGGGAGGATTATTGACACATTCTGCTGTTGTGCTTTCATTGTATTCAGATATCGATTTTTTGTATTCTCGAAGTTTTATTATTGAAAGTTCAAGCTGTTTAATGAGTTTTTCTAGTTCTTCTGAGGGAGAAAATAGGAGGCGCACAAGACCTATTGTTTCCCATAGCCGCTGGTTGTTTCTGGCAAGTTCAATAATTAACTCATTGTATTCACGGTGTTTATCCTCAATCTTTCCAAGGTCAGACCGACTCGCCAGTTCCAGTCTCTCTCGGGCTTTAATCCAATTAAATAGTGAGAACGCGTCGTTCACACTAAGATACAGTTGATCCAACATAATCTTAAGGCCCGTTAGCAGGCAGTAAACTTGCTCTTTCCTATGCAATCGATCAATTCTATTTTGTCGTTTTTCTTGGATTGTGGAAGTCGTTAAGTTGAGCAGTCATCCAATCATGATACCAAGTAGCGTAGTAATTGCTGGGTTTGCAAGCAGGTTTTGGGGAGACGGATTTAGGGTAGCATTTAGAACTATGGGGCAAGTAAAGCTGGGGTCCGTTTTAATCCACACTCCGGAATCGATCTAAAATGCATGGCGATCAGCTAAAGCCTTTCTGGTGCTAATAATTAAAAAGAAATGCATAGTGATCAAACACATACTTTGCTGCATAGGATGTGATAAAATAGATGAAACTGAATTTCCAGGAAAGGAATTCGCGGAGAAAGGTACGCGTGTTTCCATGTATTGTCTGGATGGTCGTGTTATTACTGGTGCTGTCAAAAAAGCAGGCCGCCGGAATTTACGAAAAGCCAAGCTTTATTTTCCACCTGACAAAATCAGCCCCTCATCAATGACCCCCACTGCCCCCATCAATCATGAAGAAGTCTACCAGCCTGCCGAGGACACCTACCTCCTCCTTAAAGCCGCATTATGCGAGGCCAGGCCCGCGGACAGCGTGCTGGAGATTGGCTGCGGCAGCGGCTTTATCTCCCAGGAGCTGGGGCCAAAGGTCGCCCGCCTTCTGGCCACGGACATAAATCCCCATGCAGTCCGGGCGGCAAAAGCCAGGGGAATTGAGGTCATAAGAGCGGATCTGCTGCGGGGCATCAACGGAAAGTTCGACCTGATACTCTTCAACGCACCATATCTGCCCACCCGGCCGGAAGAGAGAACCGGCCAATGGATAGACTACGCCCTGGACGGGGGCGAGAGCGGCAGGCAGACGGTGGATCGATTTATCGAGGATCTGGCCTGGCATCTGCGGCCCGGCGGCAGAGCACTGCTGCTTATATCCAGCCTGACGGGGCTCGCAAAAGTGCAGGAGGCTGCGACGGCTGCCGGGTTTACGGCCGAGGTGGTGGCAGACGTAGGATGCTTTTTCGAGCGGCTTTACGTTCTCCGGCTGGGAACCATAGCCATATATTCCTCGTTCGGATCAGTATCCTCAGCGACATAGGGCGGCATGGCATCAAGCAGACAGACTAGCTTATCCAGCACCTCTTCGACGCCCTGACCGGTCTCCGTGGACATGTTCAGCATATTTTTATCTTCCCCAAATCTCAATATGTCTGCCTTATTGGCCACAACCAGAACAGGCAGACTTATCCAGTTCTTGAGGTCCTCTGCCAGCGAAATCTGCGAATCGATAAGATAGCCGCAATGCTCACTTGGGTCCAGGATATAGAGAACGACTCCTTGCAGATGGCTCAAGGCGGCTACCGTCTGCCGCTCAATCTCATTTCTCTCTTCCATGGGTCGGTCAAGCAGCCCCGGTGTATCCACGACCTGATACTTTTGCTCGCCTCGCATGAAGTGGCCTACAAAGATTCCCCGCGTGGTGAATGGATACATGGCGATCTCAGGCCGCGCTCCTGTGACTCGCACAATGAAGCTTGACTTGCCCACATTGGGGTACCCGGCGATGAGAATGGTCGGCACCGCCGGGTCTATGGTCGGCATCTTGCGCAGCAAGTTCCGGGCTTCATTCAAGTATAGCAGATCCTTCTCAATGGACCTCATGACCGAAGAGTAGCGCCCGAAGGCCGACTTTCGGGCAGGTGTGGTGTCCAGACCTCGAGACCTTCTAATAGTTCCTACATACTCTTTTGAGATCAGCCTTATCTGTCGGGAAGCCCAACCAAGGCGAGACAGGCTGATTCGGATGCGATCCACGCCTGCGATTATGTCTGCCATCTCTCTGTAAAAGGGCGGCAGATTCTCAAAGGAAGGGAATTTCTTGATCAGGATGCTGAGATTGTCGGAGAGGATATTGCCGGCATTTTGCACCATGGACTCGTCATCTGTGGCGCGAGAGGCACGCCTAAAGGACTTATTTAAAAGCTCTTCTGATGTGGGTACGGTTGGAAGCTGTTCGAACATTACATAACAGGTTGCCGGATTGGGTTGATAAACCTTTAGGCGGCTTTTTCCGGAAATAGACATTTATAAATGGTTTTCGGAAGGCTTAAATATTAGTTCTGCATCTATATAGATGAGGTGGCCTTTTGAAGAGATTAGGCACCGCTCTTCATATAGTACAGAATAAATTGATTCTCCAAAGCGAGCAGATTGTTGGAAGCGAGACCAATATCCCCAGAACTAATTCCTGGGTTGTGGATCAGAAGAGGACCAGAGTCGGAAAGGTTTTCGATATATTCGGCCCCATTAATCATCCGTACATCATCGTTCGACCAAATAGAGGTGTAGATGCCGCTGCCCACGTCGGAAAGAAGCTCTATATCGACGAGGCGCCGGGGAGAGATAGCAAGTGGAAGAGATTGAGAAGCTGAGAGAGATAGAGAGGGCAGAGCCGGAAAAGCTCAAGGAAAGGACCCGGCTCAAGCGCGAGAAAGAGAAAGTAGACGAGTTCGAGAAGTTCACAGTAGAGTGTCCGGAGTGCAAGAGCCACACCCTCGTGCGCGACTATGAGCGCGCCGAGCTGGTCTGCTCTGATTGCGGTCTGGTCATCGACGAGAATTTCATCGACCAGGGGCCGGAGTGGAGAGCCTTCGACCACGACCAGCGCATGAAGAGATCACGGGTTGGAGCGCCCATGACCTACACCATCCACGACAAGGGCCTCTCCACCATGATCGACTGGAGGAACAGGGACTCCTACGGCAAGACCATATCCTCCAAGAACCGCGCCCAACTGTACCGACTGAGAAAATGGCAACGCCGCATCAGGGTCAGCAATGCTACAGAAAGAAACCTGGCCTTCGCGCTTTCGGAATTGGACAGGATGGCGTCTGCCTTGGGTCTTTCCAGAAACGTGCGGGAAACAGCCGCTGTGGTCTACAGAAAAGCTGTGGACAAGAACCTCATTCGCGGGCGGAGCATTGAGGGCGTGGCTGCAGCTGCGCTCTATGCCGCTTGCCGGCAATGCAACGTGCCCCGCACCCTGGACGAGATCGCTGAAGTATCCAGGGTTTCCAGAAAAGAGATCGGCAGGACCTACCGATTTGTCTCCCGCGAGTTGGCACTCAAGCTCATGCCCACAAGTCCCATTGACTACATCCCCCGCTTCTGCTCCGGCCTGAATCTGAAGGGTGAGGTGCAGGCCAAGGGAATTGAGATCCTGCGCCAGGCAGCAGAGAAAGAGCTCACCTCTGGCCGCGGGCCCACGGGCGTGGCCGCAGCCGCCATCTACATCGCCTCCATACTCTGCGGAGACCGAAGGACGCAGCGCGAGGTAGCCGATGTGGCGGGCGTGACCGAGGTTACTATCAGGAACCGCTACAAAGAGTTGGCAGAAGAGCTGGACATTGAGATAATCCTTTGATCTCATTTTGAATAGCCCGCAGCTAATCTGCAGGCTATTCAAAATAATAACTCTCTTTTTAAAGCATATCTGCAAACGCTGATGATGTGACGGCAGAGAGCAGGAAAGACAGGCCGATCAGCAAGAATACTACACCTCCAACTCTTGTAACCACTTTGCGATCGATTCTGCTGGATAGATACTTGCCCAGGAAAACAGCCATAACGGATAGAATCAAAAGTGCAATCATGACGCCGATGAAAACCATTCTCGGATTGTATTCCGTGGCAAAAAGGGCGGATGCGATCTGGGTCTTGTCTCCCCACTCAGACAGGAAGATCATAGAGAATCCAGATACAAAGGCCCTCTTGGCAGAAAGGTTACTCTCCGCCCCCTCATCTTGACCACCTTTCAATATCAATATGCCAAAGAGAATAAACACTAATCCGCTGGCGAGCTTTACCAGATGTACGGGAATAACGTTCGTCACCCATGAGCCCACCAGTATGGCAAATCCGTCCGCCAGCAGAAAGGCCAGCATAACTCCCAGGAGAAGCCGGAAGTATTCTCGGGTCCGGGAAGAGAGCAGCAGGATAGAGAGCTGAGTCTTATCTCCCATCTCGGCCAGCCCGACGGCCAGCAGCGGAATTATCATCTCATCAAGCGCGATTTCGAACACCTTTTGCCTGGCGAATTCAGGACTTTACTCTCCTAGATCTTGGCATTAATAATTGTTTTGTCGTCTAACCGATTCGATGATTTATTATGAATAGTATATAAAATTTGCAAAGAATCAAATCTTTTGTCATTTTCAAAATGTAATCTTTAAATACTATTATAAGCAATATACTAAGAAGTTGGTGAGATATTATGTACGAAAAGATCTTGATAGCTACGGATTTCTCCAAATATGCAGAAAAATTAATTGAATGTGTTAGGGAAATACCAGGCGCAGAAAAGATTGTACTACTGCATGTATTAGCTAAAGATCCACTGGCCAGAGTCTGGTCTCCCGGGGATGAGATCAAGCAAGCTGTAAATAAAATGGAAGCTTACAAAAAGGCCCTGCAAGACGCCAATTTGAGCGTCAAGATAAGGGCAGAGATCGCGGAAGAGACACCGGAACACGCAGTGATAGAGCGTGTTGCCAAAGAGGAGAATGTCTCGCTCGTGGTGATGGGTGCGAGGGGAAGAAGCATCTGGCAGGGCCTGCTCTTAGGAAGTGTCTCCAGCGGCGTTCTTCGCTATGGTGACAAAGATCTCCTCATTATGCGCTATAAGACATTGGGCGGCGCAAACAAAGAGGAAATGGGCAAATTCTGCTCGCACATATTCGAGAAAATCATGGCTCCTACTGATTTTTCTCCTGCCGGAAATGCCGCCATTGAAATGATAAAAGAGTCGAAGCTTACAGATAATGTATTGTTGCTGAACGTGGTGGCTAAGGGCGAAAACCAGTACCAAGTGGATGCTGCGTTGGGAAAAGCGCAGACCAGGCTTGAGGAGATGAAGGCAGATCTGGCAAAGGCAGGAATTAATGCCAAGGCCATTGCAGTCTCAGCCTCGGCCGGAGAGCCAAGAACTTATGGTTCAGGCGGCATGGTCAAGGTTGAAACCACCCCATTTGCTTCCGTGGGTGGAGTCGCGGATAGAATACTGTCCTTAGCAGAAAACGAAAATGTTTCCCTGATTGCAATGGGCTCTCACGGCAAAGGCTGGCTGGAGCAAGCCACCATTGGCAGCGTAGCTTCTGATGTGGCCAGGATGGGGCCCCGACCAGTGCTGATTGTCAGATCCAAAAAATAGGCAGGCGGCCACACACTCAAAGAAAGTGCTGCTTTTTACTCGGAGATGTTTGAGCAAAAAAAAGCATCATAAGACCCATAATCTCCTGATTAATTTTTAGATACGAAATTTACCGTCCCCAGAAGGGGTCCTTCTTGCGCTTGATCTCCAGGAAATTCTCCAGCACCTCGCGCTCATCCTCTGCCAGCTTGGGCTTCAGCTCCATCTCCACAATGCGAGCATGCTTCTCAGGAAGGTTGACATAGAGGATATCGCCCTCATGGATCTGGCGGCCTACTGTGGGGCCGTCGATGGATATGGCCACTTCCTGCCCGACGGTAGCTGAGCCGACGTTTTCATTGCGTGCCTGGATTCCCCTGATCTCACCCACATTGGCACCGTCTTCTCTCATCAAATTGACATGGGTCCTGACCACACCGCCTATGATCTGCACACCTACAATGGCCGGCCTGGACTGACGGAAGACGCAGTCGGGGAGGAGGCGCACCGCTCCGGGCCGGATGACTGCCTCAAGCCGCTCCTGCTCTATGCGCATCTTCTGCTCCTCCGTCCACTGCTCATAGTTCTCCAGAATTGTGTAGATGATATCGCTGCAAAATACAGGCACATTGGTCTTCTGAACCTCGCTGATGGCATCAGGCAAGATTTCTACATTAAAGGCTAAAATCGCGGAGAGCAGAGGATCTTTGATGGCCGAAGCGCGGATCACATCCCTTCGGGAAACGGGCCCTACATCTGCATGATGGATGGCGATGTTCTTAGCTTTCAGCTCGCCCACCAGCGCTTCCAGCGAGCCGATAGCGTCCGCCTTTAGGATCACGCCCTCGCTCTCAGCATCAATACGCACCGCCTCGAGCTCAGATTTCAACTCCATGGAAAGGGCCTCCACCTCTTCTGCACAGGCCACCACTCGAATGGTTGATCCAGCCAGAGCGTTTTCCAATTTGGGTGCCGCGATCTTCACTCCGGATGCAGCCGCCACATGCTTTACCGGCAGAAATCTCTCCTCGCTTCGAATCTCCGTCAGGGGCTTGGGCTTTAGCAGGGCTCTTATCTTTGTGACGATAGGCTCATGGGCCGTGCCCACAATTACCGTATCGCCCGAGTTGAATTCGCCGTTGTAGAGTATGACGTCTAGAGTCGTGCCCAGACCCTTCTCCTCTTTTACCTCTAAGATTGTGCCCACACCAGGACCGGTAGCAGTCAGCTTCAGATTATCCTTCAAAAATCTCTGCGCCAGCCCTACCAAAATCATGAGAATATCGGGCACACCTTCACCAGTGATGGCACTGATGGGCACAATTCCAATCGTTTTGGTGAAGTCGGTGATTCGATCATACCTGTCCCCATCAAATCCATGCTTATAGAGTTCACCCACCAGCTCGTAGATCTTTGTATCCAGCACCTCGGCCACCCGTTCATTCTGTGCCTTGATGCTCTTAGCAAAAGGAGCGTTGGCTACGGAATGCCAGCCGCCGATGCGATCCATCTTGTTGGCGGCGACGACAAATGGGGTCTTGAAACGCTTGAGAATGGCCAGCGACTCGATGGTCTGGGGCTGGAAGCCCTCGTTTACGTCCACAATCAGCACGGCTAAATCAGCGAGAGAGCCGCCTCTGCTTCGCATAGAGGTAAATGCATGATGTCCAGGCGTGTCGATGAACAGCAGACCGGGGATCTGCATCTCTTTGCCGAAATGCGATCCGCAAAACTCCTGGACTACGCTCAGCGGAACCTCCGTGGCTCCAATGTGCTGGGTGATCAGCCCGGCTTCGCCTTTGGCAACAGCCGTTCCCCTGATCTTATCCAAAAGCGAGGTCTTGCCGTGGTCCACATGCCCCATCACCACTACTATAGGTGTTCTGAGATTGGACACATCGTCTTTCGCTTTACCGGCCTTTTTGGACTTCTGTTGCATACTGGTCGCGCCCTGGAAGAAGTAAATCTAAAAATTACATTACATTATTAGGAATTTAAAGGCTCCGATGAGAGGAGGCAGAAATGCTTCCTGCCTGATCTCACTCGTAGAGCCATGCTTCATCTATTCGCTTGTAGGCCACCAGTTCGCCTGAACTGAAATGCAGCGCTATCTCGCGAGCCGCGGATGCGGCCGAATCCGAGCCGTGCACCACATTTCGTCCGGTCTCAATGGCCAAATCCCCTCGAATAGTTCCAGAGACGGCATCTACCGGATTGGTAGCACCGTTCATCTTCCTCATGGCCGCAATAGCGCCCCGTCCCTCAACCACCATAGAAACGGATGGGCCAGAGGTGATGAAATCTACAAGGTCCTGGTAAAACTTCTTGCCCACGTGCTCCACGTAGTGCTCTTTGGCCTTCTCCACAGGCATCAGAGCAAGCTTCATAGCCACTATCTTGAAGCCTTTCTCCTCAATGCGCTGCAGTATCTTGCCAATGAGAGCGCGCTGCACACCATCGGGCTTCACCATGACAAAGGTTCTCTCTAACTCAGCCAGGGCTTATGCCCCCTTTCTGGCCCACTTGATTCTTCTCGTTACACGGCCAAGAGCTACGTTATTCTCGCACTTGGCTGAGCAAAAGTAAAAGACCGTGCCGTCTTTTTTGGCATAAAGCTTGCCCGTGCCCGGCTCGATGGTCTTATTGCAAAAGGAACATTTTCTCGCTTCCATCTTCCTTCACCTGCTGGTAAGCTTCTTGGCTTCTCTGGCAGTCTCGAGCAGCATCAGGACATCGCCCATGCGGATGGGTCCCATGCAATTCCTGGTGATAATGCGGCCCTTGTTGTTGCCCTCCAGGATACGGCACTTGATCTGCGTCGCCTCACCATGCATGCCGGTAACGCCGATGACCTCAATAACCTCTGCCGCTACTCCGTTATCATCCTCCATCGGATATCACCTACTTCAAAGCTGCCACTTTCTGGACGATTTCATCAAGCAACTCTTTTGCCTTTCCAGGCTCCACGATTGCCGCAGCGGCGCTCTTTACGCTAAGGCCGGCAGCTGCGCCAAGCTCGCTCTGCTTCTTGACATAGATGTAAGGAGTCTTCTTCTCTTCGCAAAGAGCTGGAATATGTGCCACAATCTCAGGAGGGGTAACATCTTCGCCGACAATAACCAGGCGAGCTACACCGCGCTCGATGGCCTTGGTGGCCTCGTTGGTTCCCTTCTTTATTCTGCCTGTATCACGAGCCAGTTCAAGGGCTTCAAGAGACATGGTGGCCAGCTCTGCTGGAACATCAAATCTTACGAATATTGGTCTTGCCATAATTTAATCTCCTTCCGGGCAGCTTGCCCATCATCATTCATCGCAAAAACGCCTAAACGAATTAGACGATTTAGATCAGATCTGCCATTAGCTCCATATGTAAAAAGGTTGCGCTACGGCCCGAGGAGAGCCATCAGCACATTCTGCAGATTTTCCCGGGCCACAAGTCCGGATATTTCCACCTCGGAGCCAATAGTTGAATAGCTGAGATTGTTTTTCGCGGCGATCTCTCCAACTTTGCTGCTTAAGCTTGCCTGAGGCTGCAGATACCGGGCATCCAGATTAAAGCCCTGGTCCTGGCTTTTTGCTGCATTTACAGCCAGGTAAAACTCTTTGTATCCTCCGGAGAGGGGCATGCCACTGCCGCCGCTGCCTAGAGCCGCCACCTGCAAATCAGCTTGCTCATCACCGATTAGAGTGAAGCTCTGCGCGGACTGGCCCCCTGTGATCACATCTATGACGCTGCGCACAGAGTCCTGCGTGCCAAAGAGGGAAGGCTTTCCATACGCGATTGCATAATCGGTTCCTGCCGGAATCATCATGTAATCCTGATAGGGAACTACCAGGCCATTGTAGCCTACCAAGTAGGGCTTTATCCCGTGAAACTCGACCCAGGTACCATTGAAATCGACATGCGCTAGTGTTTCAATCTTGGTGCTGTAAATCTGGTTTCCGTAGCTGAGGCCCAGGGAATCGGGCAGAGCTGCAGCCACGGCATCAGTTAGATTCTGCGATGCACTCAGATTGATCCAGTATGCCATGACGGTGCTCTCCGGAGACATCTGCAGGGCATCCTGTAGTCCCTCAAAATCCCATTCCACTAAGCGGCCCTGTACCCCAAAGGTCTGCAAAGAGTCATTGCCCGATGGCACAACAACATTCTCGTTCTGGTTGCCGCCCATCATCACGAAACTTGCAAAGGCGGACAGTACCATGATAACGCCTACAAAGATAGCAAAAGCCTTAGCCGTAGATTTCATCCGCACTTATGTCGCGAGACCAAATATTTAACGTTTCTCAGAGGACCAGAGAGGTTCGTCCTGAACATAGCTTCTTTTCAGGCGAAGAGCGATCTCTGCCCTCACCAGTTCGCGACCGAGGTATCCTGCATGGTCCAGGCGGCTGACCAAACCCTTCTCAATGAGTGTATTGAGGATGTCGCGAGCATTCCATCCCGCCACAGCCATGCGGCCGTTTTGAGCCACAATCGATCCTGATGAGAGAAATATCCTGAAGCTTCCACTGCGGTCCGGCTCGTAATTGTGCTCTCCTTTAGCTTCCATGAACGTTTCGGGCATGGCTTCCTCCAGCAGGCGTCGCTTCTCCTTTATGATGAGAAGGTCAAGGCCCAGATCTTTGGGAGGCGCGCCGCGCTGTCGGGCCAGCCGCATCATTCTCGAAGCCTGGGCAAGCTCGTGCACGCTTCCTGCCGCTTTGGCGCTGAACTCGGGTGTGAAAAGGATAGATGCGCCTGTCTCTTCACCCAAGGCGGCCAAAAGGGCATTGACGCCGACGGTATCTGCATCCATTAGCTCAGTAACATTACCCGCACCAAAAAATAGAGGGATTTCAGGATGATCCTGCGAAAAGAGCAGGTACCTTTGCAGCGAAAGGGCCAGTCCTTGCAGAGGCGGTTCTAGAACAGGGTCCGCGATAACGGATATTCCCATCTCCTGAGCTAAAGCCAGGTTCTCCTCCAGAAGAACGGACATGGGACCGGGAATGATCACGGCGGGCGTGCCCGCCCTGGCCACCGCTTCGCCTACCAGGGATAGATTGCCGGCGTTTAAGCTGAGCAGCAGATCGGCCCCGGCCTCTAGTCCCGCCAGGATCAACTCGGGCTTGACGGCATCAACGCTTAAAGGAAGATTTGTGGCCTTTCGGGCGATTTGCAGCGCAGCTTTCACCTGATTGGGGTGGGCATCAAGAGGAATGCCCAGGTCGATCATATCCGCACCCTGCTCCTCATAGTAGCGGATCCTTTTCGTCAACGCCACAGGGCTGCAGCGCGTGGCATCGACGATTTCCGCCAGAACCTTCATGCGAGAGCTACCCCCGATCTTGACGCCCCGAATCTGCAGCGGCGCGCGGGCTGCCAACTCCAGCCGCTCCACTTCACCCTGGGCCTCTTCCCTCATCTTTCCGTCCAATAGCTGGCAAGCAGGAACGGTGCGGGAGAGCTCTATTTTCTCCTTGGCAAGATGATGCAGCACGATTCCAAGGTCTGCCGCGTGCTTGGGCCCCAGGCGGATTTGGGCACCCAAAGCACGCTCAGCTTCCCGAAAATCAGCGGTTATGGCGCCGGGAATCATGATGAGGTCGTAGCCGCGGGGCGAGGCGCGAAGCAACATCTCGGGTGTGATGAAGGAGGCTACATCGACATTCGCCACCAGCACGTCCGCGTCTCCGGCAAATGCTCTGACCTGGGCTTCTGCCAGCCTGCCCGTGACCAGGAGGATCTTCCTGGGAAGGTAATCAGTCTCTTTGTGATCTTCTGGGGATAACGTCATGTTACTATGTTTCTTTCATTATGATCGTTTAAAGCAGTATCTTCTCGGACTGGAGAGGTTGGCGACGACCTGGCCTTCGGCTCTTTCGAGAAGAAAAATATCCGAGATTGATTTGCATATCAATGGAACTGTCAATTTGACGGGAGAGATCCCGGATGGCCTGCACCGTCATCAGGTACAGCCTTTCTCAACCAGATCTCTCTTGCAGCATGTTGAAGATCAACCGAATCTACATCGATGTCTTTTAAGAGGCCTACGATTCGATCTGCATTTGATTCAATTATCTCAATTTCAACCTCTTCTCCATCTATTAGATCAAGCTTCGCCAGAGGTTTTAGAACATTGTTTTCGTATCTCACTTTTACGGGCATCATGCTGGACTTATGCTTTATTCCTTAAAGAATCATCTGCTTTGTCTTGCCTGTCGTCATCAAATTTTAGATCATAATGATCATCCTTGCAGGCATTTGAGTGCAAAAACCTTTAGTTGCATTATTGTGAAACTGATGCAATAATCGACAGGTTTAAATGTGAGGGGATGTACTTCAAAAGTGATGCCGCAAAAGATCACACTGACCCTTCGGCCTACAGCCGCCTTTGAGATGCCTTACAGCGAGGGCTACCAGCTCTACTCGGCACTTCTTCGCGTCATGCAGGAGGCAGATTCTGCTATGGCCAAACACACGCACGACTCGCCCATCAGCTCCATCTCCCTGGGCCCTCTGGAGGGCCGGTTCTGCCGCTCGGATCGGGCAATGCACAAGGCCGCCAATGTGGGGGAGAGATACGAACTGGCGGTGGGGATAACTGATCCAAAGGAGGCCCTGATCTTCCGCTCCATCATTTCGCCGTTGGTTTTGAAAGAGCGAAATCTCTGCCTGGAAAAAGGAGAGCTGCGAGTGGAGGAGCTGGCCAGCTCTACGGCGAGCTTCGAAGATTTGGTTAAGTCTGCTGGTGATATCAAAGAGCAGTGTATTGATTTTCAGTTTAAGTCCCCCACATGCATCCAGTACAAAAACACCAAGGTCTTTGAGATGTTTCCGCACAGAGAGGCGGTCTTTCACTCGCTCTTGTCAAAGTGGAACGCAGTCTGCCCGGAAGTGCAAAAGATGAGCATGGAGCGAGATGATATGGCACGCTTCATGATCGAGAAGCCGCTGACCTACGAGACGCACAGCGTAGTAGTAAACACGGTCTTCGATAAGGTCAAAGGGCACGCCAGACCGATTATGAAACAGGGATTCACAGGGCGATGCCAGTACACATTCATGAGGAACGCGCCGGAGGGCCTGCGCAACGGAATTGTGGCGCTGGCAAAATTTGCGGAGTACAGCGGAGTGGGCAGCAGCGTAGCGCGCGGGTGCGGAGCAGTGGCTGTGCGAGTAAGTGCGGGGGGACGTTCAGGTAGTGGAAAAGACGTTCTTT
>JALNZQ010000251.1 GCA_023229165.1 Methanothrix sp. | reverse complement strand
CCAAAATAGTGAAACATCAAGATTCGAATTCATCGCTACCCCAACTTATTAATTGATGAGGTAGTATTAAAATCTTTCAGTTAAGAAAGTACACGACCTGTCATCCTAGCTAGGAGGGAATTGAACTGAAGAGACTACTAATTTTTGTGGTACTAGCTATTGCTCTAATTGGCATGGCTGAAGCTGCCAACTACATGTACGAAAAGGCATCTGTCAAAGGTGTTGGATACAAGAACGTAGAGATGATCATGCAGACCCAATATGGATTAAGCGGGAAAGATGTTCATTCTGTCGAATTTAATGATGATTATCCAATTCCTGCTGGCGTAAAATTGGTGGAAAAGGAGTCTGGATCAGGTAATATTATCACAGAGAAGACTGAGCTGGAAGCGGAGAGGCAGCTCGGAAGCTTATGCGATGCCTATGAAAACTGGGAGCATTGGGGGGAATTATATGATACCGGACCCTCTACTGGATGGGTAACTGGTGCATTCCCAATGGATTACATCAACTTCACCAAGGAAGCTGAGTTCGAGTACATGCCCGTCTCTTACCAGACCGGCACTTACGACCAGAAGTGGGTTGAGAAGCTGTGCGTGCAGAACTACAGGATCGGAGCCGTTCTGACTGAGATGTACACCCACGCTGAGCACCTGGAGAAAACCACCGAGGTTAGGACAAGAGGGTATGGCTACTATGCACCAGAACTTGGAAAAACTGGAGATGCCGTTCCAACGAACTGCTGCACCGGCGTTCTCGAAGCCAATCTGAACAGCAACGTCATCGGCGTTGCCCACATCGGCTGGATCTCCCGCGATCCGCTCGCTGATGCGCAGCTCAAGGGCCGACATGCCGAGTACGGCAGATCCGTCGAGGACCTGACTGGCGTCTTCTCCATCGAGAAGTTCATCCAGCTTTGGGGCAACTCCACATGCGGAGCCATCAGCGTTGACTGGCTGCCCTGCGTGTAATAGTGGCTAAACCCATCTCCTTCACATGAAAAACATCAAGAAAACCGGATGGGATGATCACCCACATCCCTCCTTTTAATTTGCACTTTTGACCAACAGGTATATAATCCAGATTGATGGTTTAGAAAAGGTTACATTTTCGTCGATTCAAAGAGATTTGTTGAGATGTTTTTTGTAGCAAGTTCGATTCTTTGAATCGATACAAAAGGTAAGTGAATTAAATGTTTGAAAGAAAATATGAGAACAGCGGTAGCGGCAGCAGAGGCGGCTACAATAGTGGTCCCAGAGAAATGACAGACGTAACTTGCTCCGAATGCGGTAAGCAAACCCAGGTTCCCTTCAAGCCGGACGGATCCAGGCCCGTTTACTGCAGCGATTGCTACCAGAAGCACAGACCTGCCCGATCACCCGGCAGATACTAAACCGATTTGATTTGATCTATCTGTTTTAGCCGTGAATCGGCTATGTTGGGCGACATCCTGCCCTGCAGATTTCCAACTTTTTGGCATATTGCAGTTTTGCCTCACCAAAAGCTATTCTGATGCAAAAGGTATAGAACCCTGGGGGATACGCAAAGGAGCGAGAGGATTTTGATTGAGCACAAGCAGACCGCAATTCTCGATCCCGCATCAAACACGATGATCGAGGTGGACGAAGGGATAGCTCCACTGCTGCAAGTCATCTGGAACTGCGGCATCATTACCTGCAATTCATGTCAAGAAAATAAGCCGGGTATAATATGGATTGAGTTTCTCGCCGCAAAAGATGCAGAAGCTTTTTTAACGCGCGTAGTATCGGGCCTTGATCCCATTAACAATCCAAAAGCCGACAACTGGCTTTACTCCAGAATAACGGGCGCAGATGGTGGCTGGCAATATACTGCCCATCCTCATGATGCCAGAGAATACATCGATGAAGAGGACGGTTGTCTAGAATTGAACGCCGCCCAATCGTGTGCGATTGCTTTATCCATATCCATCCGCTTTCCTGTAGGAGATTACGAAAAACTGCGCGATCTTCTGATGTGAAATTGCTGCCCAAGGATTAAATAGCTTAGGCGAATTATAATTTATAAATGCCATAAATCGAAATAAGGAGCCGAAATGACCTGTGACCTTTGTACTAGAGCGCCGGTGGGTGCATGCGTGGGCGAGACGTTCTGCTCGTCCCTCCATTTGACGGACGAGGACGCCTGCAGGCTGGCGGCTGAAACCTGCCTATCCTGGTGGCAGAAGAGAGATGACGAGACTGCGATTGATGATCTGCTCTGGGAGATGTCGGAGAATCGAATTGAAGAGCTGGCTTGTGAGCCTGAGAAGGCCAGGGCGTATTTGGCCGAGAGGAGTTTAGAGCGCTGATCCGGCTCTTGGCTCCCGTATAATTCTATTTCCTCGGCATAATGTAAATTTCGTCTTTCCGTTTCATTGGCGCAAATTTATCCCGTTGCTGTAACGCGCCAATAACTATTCAAAGCATGCATTCGATTTATTATTTATTCCTGCCGCAGAAATGGCTGGCAATCGATATAAAGCCACAGTACAGCTAATCAGGTGTCAATAATTGATTCTAAGCCAAAATCAAGTTCATAGGACATTAAACCGTCTCAAGGCGCGTCTTGACAATAATGCCTTCCTAAGCCAATACAGCTCTGAGCAGCCGCTACGATCTGAGCTGCTTAGCACCGGTCAGCTGGAGCGACATGCTAAGGCGCTGGCAGAACGCCATGAGGTTGATCCAATGCCCGGAAAGGACAGGCTTTTGCCAAGGCTTGCTGAGAACGAGTCGATCCTGCTACAGGCAAACGAGCTGCTGACAGAGGCCGAGGCATCGAACCTGCGGATTTCGCCGGCATCTGAGTGGCTACTCGACAACTTCTACAAAATAGAAGCGCAGATTCGTTTGGCCAAGCGACATCTGCCGAGAGATTACAGCAAAGAGCTGCCGCATATGCAAAGAGGGCCTCTGGCCGGCTACCCGCGTATTTACGACATTGCTAAGGAGCTGATCCTTCATATCGATGGTCGGGTGGATGCAGAAAGCCTAAAAAGCTTCGTGGATGCGTATCAGACGATCACAATTCTTAACCTGGGCGAGCTTTGGGCTGTTGCCATCATGCTCCGCCTGGCACTGATCGAGAACCTGCGGCGCATCTCTTTGCGAATCGCCAAGAGCAGGATTGACCGTAACCTGGCAGGTTACTGGGTAGATCTGGCTATTAAGACAGCGGAGACGAAACCAAAGAGCATGATAGTTGTGGTGGCTGATTTGGCCAATTCAGATCCACCAATGTCCTGTGCCTTTGTTGCTGAATTTGCCCGAAGGTTGGAAGGACAGGGCCATGCTCTGGCTCTCCCATTAATATGGATTGAAGAACGTCTATCTGAGAATGGAAAGACCATTGGGCAGATGGTCCAGGAGGATATCCAGCAAGAGGCTGCAGATAAGGTCTCCGTAGGCAACAACATTGGAAGCTTTCGTTTTCTTGAATCCATGGACTGGAGAACGTTTGTAGAGGAGACGAGCGCAGTCGAGAAGGCACTGCACATGGACCCTGTTGGCACATATAGCCGGATGGACTTTGCCACCCGGGACCGTTACCGCCACAGTGTTGAAAGGATCACAAAGTGCAGCTTGCATTCTGAGGAAGAGGTGGCACTTTTGGCGGTAAAACTGGCCCGGGAAAGCCTTGTGGCCAGGGGCAGCGAAGATCGAAGTGCACACGTTGGGTTCTACCTGATCGATAAAGGGCTACCTGAGCTGGAAAGAGCTGCGAAAGTGAGCCTGCCGCTGCAAGAGTCACTTAGCAGGACTATTTACCAGTTCCCTCTGCTCTGTTACCTTGGCGCTATAACACTGGTCACGGTCCTCAGCTCTGCTGCGGTACTGGGCCAGGCGTATGAACTAGGATCGGGCGGATGGTTGCTGTTCTTAGCTTCCATCTTTTTGGTAATATGCATAAGCAGTCCCGCGGTCGGCCTGGTGAACTGGCTGGCAACTATGCTGGTCAAGCCACATGCACTTCCCAGAATGGAACTCTTC
>JALNZQ010000036.1 GCA_023229165.1 Methanothrix sp. | reverse complement strand
CTGAAAATGTTTCTGGATCGCATGGAGACTGAATTAAATGTTGAAAACAGAATTTAAACATACGGGCCGAGTATATAAAGTCCAAACATTCGGGACTCTACACCCCTCCGATCCAACCGAAAAGGTCATATGATCGATGATTATAATCCCCGTTAAGATTTTGTGGGGTGCTTGAAATTGGTTTTGCTTAAATCGTTGATAATAATATTCGCATTGCTTGGCACGTGCATGTTGCCGGCAATGGGAACAGATATATCCCTATTTGAGTGGATGGGCAAGGATACCGACAAGGTCGGCACATGGGATAACGGAAATCCTGATGGGAATATGGATGGGCATTTTCGTATCGATCTGTTCCTTCCCGACCCAACAGAGATAAAGTCAGTCTTGCTATACACGGCAGACGAGAACGCCCACCCCGTGGGCGGGCAATTCTGGGACACCGCCACCACCAATTACTATATACTGGGCGTCTTCGATCAAGGCACGCAGCTATATCATAACCACGTACCCTCCTTAGGTACTTTCTCGGGGGATATGCAATTTGACCTCTATGCGGCTGATTCGGGTTGGTTCGAAAAGGGGAACTGGTTTGGAATAGAGGTTACTCTGGAAGATGGCACAAAAATAACGAGGCTGACATCGATTGGAGAGCCCTTCATAGGCCCATCTGAAAGCCCGTCCGGACAGCTGGGAAACCCGGACGTAGATGGCAAGTCTAAGATTGAAGGTATTTTGCAGGGCGATTCAAAATCATCCGGATCAGAAGATCAATCACCTGATCAGGAGGATTCCGGTACGGCGATCTTTGACAGCTGGAATACTGGCGCTGTGGATAACAGTCCCACCTGCAGCCCAATTCTCACTATCTCAAAACCGCATATGATCACCTATATCGATACCTACCACTGGAACTTTGGCCAGGGCACAGCATCCGGCGGAAGCATCAGTCTGCAAAATGGAGATGGCGAAATCTTTGGACCCTGGCCGGTTGAGACAGAGTCAGCCTCAGGCGTAGCTAATGCCTGGTGGATAGCTCGCCCCAATGAGGTCATCCCTGAAGGAAACTACATAATTATCGATTCACAGCCGGAGACGTGGTCTCAGAACTCGGAATCACCCTGCGGGCTTACTAAGGTTGAAGGATATCCTGTGCAAGCAGATCCTGCTACAAAAGACGACACTGAAGGGCAATCTGAAAGCAAAGGCACGGTTAGAGCATACATAGCAGTAGATGGGCAATGCGATAGTCCCATTGAGATCCTCACATCCGGTTGTGATGAGGGCCTGCCCGACATTCCCGTAGAACTGACATTTACGTATATACCGCCTGCTTATTCCGATTCTACGCCTGATACTCTTCGGGAAATGACCGACGAGAATGGAATGGCTTATTTCAAGGATGTGCCTGCAGGCTCGAAGTTCATCCTCAAGACAGCTGTCAAGACCATGGAGAAGGTGCAGGAAGGATCAATGCCGGATCCGGCTGGGGACGTGTATTTCTCATTCGATTACAGATGCAAGGGATCCTATCCTGAAGAGGAAAGAAAAAGACTGGAGCAGATCGCAGGGGTAGGGCCGGATGGGCGAATCACCGGCATAGTCACTCCTGTATGCGGTATGGAAGGGGTAATATGCAGTCCTGAATGTAGCCTATACCCCCTATGAAGGTAGGGGTTTGATGAAGCAGGAATATCTCTAAAACATCGACTCTGGTACAGCCGGACCTATTTAAGGCCATGATTGTGAGAGAATAATGTGCCTTTGAGGACGGCTGACCCTTCTTCGCAACTGTCGCGGCTTCGCTGAGATTCAACGGCGTTTGGTTTCACGCGAAAGCGCGAAGCCGCGAAGTTAAAACCTTAGTTTATTTCGGCCTAGCTGTACTAGCGTGTTTTAGGCAGAGTATCAATTCTTCGGAAATTGTCTTCTTAGCGCCCCGGCTAACCATCTCTTCCAAAGCTAGGCAGGAACCCTCTGGCTCTAAGTTCACACCGGCGATAGCATCGGTCAATATGAAGACATCCAGGCCGCCCTTAAGCGCATCCAACGCGGAAAATTTGACGCAATAATCCGTAGCCAGACCGCCGATATAAATCTCCGTAACTCCAAAAGTTTTCAATAAATTCGCTAATGCCATTCCGCTTAAATCTATGGCGTGGAAGGCCGAATAGCTGTCTTTTTCCGGATCCATGCCCTTGGACATCACCAAGGCATCTTTAGGAAACTTGAGGTCGGGATGAAACTTAGCACCAGGACTCCCCTCGACACAATGCATGGGCCATACCCCGCCAAATTGCTCGAAATGTTTAGTGACTTTGGGGTGCCAATCCCTCGTCACAAGAATCGGCAAATTTTCCCTCTCAAAAAACTCGATGTACTTGTTAAGAATCGGGACGATCTTATGACCCCCGTGGATGCCCAAAGCGCCGCCGGGACAAAAATCATTTTGGACGTCAACCACTAAAAGAGCCTTCATATGTACAACATCTCCGATCGAATCGTTTCCCGTTTTTCATGGAATTCGGCCTGATCCTAGAAGGCAGTATCCGAGAAGCTTAAAGCTTTCGTTCTGGTTTTTTTGGTGTTTGCGTGCAGGATCACATTTATATTTCAATGCGCCATTGTCTATCCATAAGTGGGTGAGGCGCAAAGATGAGATGGATGCTTTTCGCGATGCTGTTAGTTTTAGCTTGCATCGCTGCCAATATGGCTGCTGTAAACGCAGATGATGCTGACGAGGACACATCGACAAAGGATAGATTAGCTCAGAACTTCACTGAGCATTCCTGGATATTCGTCAACGGCTACATGGAAGAGTCGAGAATACTGCAGACCCAAGCCGGCTTTAAGGGGCAGAAGATGGCACTCACTACAAGTGGTAGCGGAATGGCCACCAGAACCATAGACTCAGAGGTCTACCGGGACTCGAATATGGATGAGGCATCCCTTACCATCTCTGCCAATTATGATTATGCGCCCTACACTCCCCCCCTCACACAAAGCGACCTTAGAAATGCCCTGTGCGCCAAGAATTATGAGGTGGGCTCGGTTTTTTCTGAGTCCTACAACATCGATAAAGACCTCATAAAGGATACGAAGATTTATCAGAACGACAGCTTTTCCGTTTATGAGATCAGCTCTGAGATCCAGGGGACGGCCAGGATCGGCCAGCGGGTGCAGAAAAATGCTAATACTGTGCCGTCATTCATAATGGGCGGAACATACATGGGATACGCGCAGATAAGATCTGAAACGATTGTGGGAAATACCTCAGTTTTGACCTTACCCTGTCCGTGAAGAGCGCCTTTAGATCCTGGCAGCGTGGTGAGCCGCTGCTGCTGCCGCTCGCATCTCGCCCAGATCCCGGGAATAGTGCAGGTGGCTTATGCAGCGGCAATCCGTGCATCCGAAGCCCGGCACGGCAGCGAGCCGCTTTTCCATAGTTTTCGCGATGCAACACTCCAGATCCAGTGAGGTTTTAGTGATGAATACCTCCAGAAAGCTGGTATGGGGCAAGAGATAGTCGATGTGCCAGCGTCGAGTTGTATTGATGCTTTCCGATACCCGGATGTGGCGATCTATGCGCTTGAGGCCGCCTGAGCCTCGCGCCGAGCCGGTGTAAGAATAATACCCTCCGGCAAAGTCAATGACGCCCATTGACCCAACCGCTATCTTCTGTGCCCCAGGCAAAGAAAGTATAAGTGTATAAATTCCCGGCTCATTTCTCTGCGGCTGCATGTCATAGTGCTATGGATAACGGTTATTTGAGCCTGGTGCTTTGTAGATACTCTGTGGAGGAACCATACGAGAGGCATATTAAAGCAAGACTTTTCTAGTATGAAGGAGTATAAGAGCCTGGAGTGAAAATTAAATGAAGTTATTATTAGCAGCAACGTTAGTGCTGATGCTGTCGGCCATGGCCAGTGCTGTGCCGGATAGCCAGCAGATTGGCCCTTACGCGGTATCGTTTGATCTAAATGCCAATTATCAGGCTCAGAATGCCCAGCCGATTGAATCAGAGACCGCCAACGCCTATCAGATGCGTTTATTCGTCGACAATTCCACATTTGCCGTAATTGGCATAACGGAGTATGCCGAGCCGACGGATGCTACTCTGCAGGTCCACGAAAGCCTGATGCCGATGAATATGATTATCAGAGAGGGTCTCAACGCCACAAATGTCGAAGAAATGACAATTGATGGAATGGAAGGCTTCATGGTTACAAGTGAGCCTTTCGAGGCGGTAGCTGGTGCACCCAGCACTGTCTATCGAGCCATGTACTGGCTGGACAGCCAGAAATGCGAATGCGGACCGGTATCTGTAGGCCAGACAAGTGTCATTATCACCTCCACATTCCCACAGGATGTAACGGAGAGCTTGCTTTCCAGCCTGCAAGTAGTGAAGGGCGAGGCGACGACTTCGGCTCAGGCTGCCCCTTCGACCCAGGGCGGCCAGATTCTGCCTCCGGCTTAAGCGATGCGCTGTAATTTGATAATTAGAATAAGCAACAGCGGAAAAGAGGCCTGAAATCAGGCATCTTCCGTCTTTTTTCTTTATCGGGTTTTTTGCCAGGCAGGCTAACGGAGCAGGACTGCGGCATGTGTTTCATTTTTTATTAAGAAAATTTATATCCATTGCGCATCTTATATGTTTGCATCTTTTCAGTTTGGCTGCTGAAGAGAATCGAGGTGGATTTGGATATGATCAGACCCAGGAAGATGTTTACGATTTTATTATTTTCCATACTGGCCGCATCTATCATGACCCTGCCGGGTCTTGGCCAGTGCTACGGTCTTCCCTCTCCGGGCGAGGGGGAAGAGCGCATATTTGCTCAAAGCGCATGCGCGGGTGTGAGCAATGACCCGCCCAACCCCACCGTATTTACCATTGACGAGGAAAAGACCATCACCAAAATCGGCACATATCACTGGAATGATGCCACCGGCGAATCGCCGGGAACAATTGGACTGAGAGACGAGCAGGGAAAAACCTACGGCCCCTGGCAGGCCGAGGGAGAATCGGGCCAGGGTGGCGTTCCCAATGCTTACTGGGTAGTCTATTTGTCTTCTGCATTGGATTTGCCCGCAGGGACATATACTATTATCGACTCAAGCCCATCGACCTGGTCCTACACATATGAGAGCGAGGACTGCGGACTTGCAGCAGTTATCGGTCTTAAGGACGGCAGCGAAAACGGAATTTCGGCCCCCTGTGCAGGAGATGGGGTGGACTATTCACCTCGCAGTCCGACAGACCTTTATGATGCCGGACCGGGACTGGTCCCTGGCCAGTACAATATCTGGTACGGAAAAAGAACCGGCACTCAGATAGGAACGCCTGATAAATGGAGCAAATTGGGGCCGGAGGAGCTGGTAGGCGGCACATTCTACGTCTTTGATGTGACGGCAGCCAATCTGGGCGAAGCCACGCCCCAGATGATAGACCCCAGGCTCACCAATCCCGCACCAGGCGAGTCTTTGGTTTGGCTGAAGCTCAGCTCGGAGGATGCTTACGTGGTCTGCTTTGACGGACCTCTGGATGGAGGCTTGCAGCTGGCCGGTGCCTGGAAGATGTCCGGACATCAGGAAGGCTTCAACGATTGGAAGGCGGACCTGAATTTAAAGAAGGACGGCACCCTGGAATGGACGGAGACGGAGGGAGCCAATGTGGGAGCCAACCGGCAGGGGACCTGGCAGTTCGACGGAACGGCCCTTACCCTGAATTGGGTATCTCCCGGCGGCGGACAAACCTCCTGGGTATCGCAGTCTGTGACGGAAAAATCCATATCTTCCGGCACTTACACAGTTGAGCGGGCTCCGGGAGGAACCTGGTCGGCCATGAGGGTGACGAAAGGATTCTAACAAAAAAGCAAGAACCTCAATTAAGGTAGGGCTTCTCTTGATCTGCAAGAGCCCCTCCGAATCTTTTTAATTGAAATTGATATCAACCCTATATGAAAAATAAAGCTTTATCTCTTTGCGATGTATTTATTCCTAGAGAAAGGTGAAAAAGATGAATAAAATGTTGATATCGATCCTCCTTATCATATCTTTGATGGGGTGTGCAATTGCCGTGGGTGGAAGCGGCGTAGAGTTGCTTCCAGGGGAAGCAAGAGCTGAGAAGCTATTTGAGTTGGGCATCGGCCAGCCATGGGTAGGCGGCAATCCGCCATCTTCCAGCACATCAGACTCCTTCTATTCTCAGTACTTCTGGTCCTATAAAGGATCTACACCCAAGAAGCATATTGATAGCCCAAAGAAGCATGTGATTGTGGATAGTCTGCCCACCACGGTTTATTTCAGCTATCAGATGCAAGCTGTGCCGTACACTCAATATCAGAGCAATGCCGCCTACACAGGAGAAAACTCCTTGTGGATACAGGGATCTTCCAGCTGGTCCCAGTATGCCAAAGTTCCTCAGTGGTCCGGCCTCTCTCTACTGGCGACCTCTTCCCAAGGCGGCAACGGATATCTGTATGAGATAACCCCTGATGGAAAGCTATCCAAGGAAAGCTTCTACTTCTTCCCGGGCAGCAGCCAGATAAACTTCTATGCAGATACAACAGGTCAGCATGTACTGCTCTTCATTATCGGCGGCCAGGTAAGCAATGCCATAGTCATCGATGTTACCAACTCCTATCTGCCGACATATCCGACGACTTCCAGCTATCCGCCCGCCCAGATTGTTCCACCCGCGACAACAGCTCCGCCCGCGACTGGAGACACACCAGTGACGATTGTCTCCCAGGGGATGAGAGGATATCAGGTATTCCTGGATAACAATTACATAGGTACAGAGGGAGCCAATGGGGACGCACTTGATGGGAGGTTCAGCTTCAGCGTGGTTGGTGGTCGCAATCACGATGTCCGGGTCTACGATGGCCAGTTCAACTACCCGAAGACAATGTTCTTCACTAGAGGAGTCCAGAAGATAATCTACGTGGAGCCGGGAACTGCGGTCTACATTTAAACCGCTATATTCTTTTTCTCTTACTATGATCTGAAAAATAATGGCGCAAAAAGGTTTATAGCATCGGGAAAGTACTTATTCCAGAAGTATACATGCTAATTGCCCAAATCGTCCAGGGATTTGATTAAAATAAAGCGATATGGGTAGCACAAATAGATGTGATGAGAGCGGGGTTAGCCAAGCTGGCCAAAGGCGCAGGACTTAAGATCCTGTCTCGCAGGAGTTCGCGGGTTCGAATCCCGTATCCCGCATAAGAATCACTTCGGTTCCAGGCAATTCAATTAAGGAAGATTTGATCGGCGGGTATTTGACCGACAGGTATATAGACATAAGTGCCTCTTATTAACAGGCTTCATTTGCATTGATTCAAAAAAATTGTTGAGATGTTTTTGCGAGCACCCATCGATTCTTGAAATCGATAAAAAGGATACATAGAGTAAATGAGATTTGGAAATGGCAGAGACGGCTTGAATATAGGTCCAGGAGAGACGACAGACGTGACATGTTCCTATTTGGGACGTGATACCGGGACACCTTTCCTAAGAAATGGACCCATGCCTGCATATTCCCAGGAATGCTTGCCAAAAGCACAGGCGAAAGGCCTGCTAAGCAATCAAGGCGATATTAAAAGGATTTGATTATAATATTATTGTCATTTCGTTTTAACAAAGTAGCATTCTTCCCCACGTGCCTCTGCAACCGGTTGAAGTATCTCTGCGCATTACGAGACAACAGATACGACTCAACCAGTTTCTTTTCGGATCCGCATCAAAGGACTTCAACCAAATCGAAGATCAAGGCTTAAAATTATCTAGAGGCAAGAATGTCATTTGGAAATTTAAATATCATAGATCCGCTTTGCCGAGCATTGGCCAAGGAAGGATACACCGCACCGACTCCCATTCAGACGCTGGCCATACCCCATCTCTTGAATGGAAAAGACCTGATGGGCATCGCCCAGACAGGCACAGGCAAGACCGCAGCATTCGTGCTGCCCATATTGCAAAAGATATCGGAAGAGCGCCGGCCCTCCGTCCCCGGAGTTCCGCGCGCTCTGGTGATCGCACCTACAAGAGAGCTGGCCGCACAGATAGACCAGAGCTTTGCCACATACGGCCAGTTTCTGCGCTTTAGACATACAGTCATATTCGGCGGCGTCCGTCAGGGGCCGCAGGTCAAGATGCTTTCTCAAGGCGTCGATGTCCTGGTTGCCACACCCGGCCGGCTGCTCGACCTGATGAATCAGGGTTACATTATGCTGAAGGGCGTAGATTTCTTCGTCTTAGACGAGATAGACCGGATGCTTGACATGGGTTTCATCAAGGACATGCGCAGAATAGTCTCGGCGCTGCCGCAAAAGCATCAATCGCTTTTCTTCTCGGCCACCATGTCCCGGGAGACTGGCGAGTTTGCAGAAAAGCTTCTCACAAATCCAGTACGCATCGAGGCCACTCCCCAGGCCAGCACTCTCGAGTGCATCAAGCAGAGCGTCTTCTTTGTGGATCAGAATAACAAGTATCCGCTATTGGAGGGGCTCATCAGAGAT
Source organism: Methanothrix sp. (assembly GCA_023229165.1). GTDB lineage: Archaea > Halobacteriota > Methanosarcinia > Methanotrichales > Methanotrichaceae > Methanothrix. The sequence continues at coordinate 8,300 of JALNZQ010000036.1, read as the reverse complement.
GAAGAGATGGAACGCGTCTTGATCTTCTCCCGCACCAAGCACCGGGCGGATAAAATCGCAGAGGCGCTCAACAAGAGCAGGATCAACGCCGATGCCATTCACGGCAACAAATCGCAAAACCAGCGCACAAAGGCCATGCATGATTTCAAATCAGGCCACTTGCGAGTGCTTGTAGCCACGGATATTGCCGCGAGGGGAATTGACGTTGATGACATATCCCATGTGATTAACTTCGATCTGCCCAACGAGCCGGAGAGCTACGTCCATCGCATCGGTCGCACGGGGCGTGCCGGAGCGGATGGCAAGGCATATTCGTTTTGTGCTGCAGATGAACGCAATATCCTGCGCAGCATTGAGCGGCTGACACGAACAAAAGTAGAGGTCATGGAGCACCGGTACCATTCCGAAACGGCAAAGATGGCCGTGGGGGCCGCCGCCGAGTCGGCCAATTCCTATAGATCGAGGGCCACGGCGAGAGGTTCCAGACAGGAGAGCGCACACAAATCTGGTCCCAGAAAGCCGTATCCTGTCAGACGACGCTAGCTGAAAAACGGGCAGGAAAATCCGAGGTCAGGCTATTTTATGCCCAAAATAGCCGATATTTTTATTTTTTTGCAATGTGACGAGAATTGCTTAGTATACTCGTGGAAACTCTCGCCTCTTTATATGTTAATATCCATATTACACTATTATGCAAAGAATATCTCCAAAACGTAAGTGGGTGTGATTGAAATGAGAATTGTCCAGGTAAAAGACGCAAAGAGCAAGCCCAATCCACACGGAGTGGATGCCAGGAGCATTAGCAATACAGAGAACGCCCAGGTGGCGCACATCACCTTGCAGCCGGGCGAGTCTCTGAAAAAGCATATCACCCCCGTGGATGTGGTCTTCTACGTGCTGGAAGGCCGGGGCGTGGTGGAGATCGGCGAAGAGAGAGCAGAAGTTGAAGCAGATACGCTGATCGAAAGCCCGGCCAAAATTGCTCATCGCTGGATAAACGAGAGCCAGGAGACGCTACGCATCCTGGTCATAAAGACGCCCCGGCCCAAAGAAGCCACGAAAATGCTGTGAGCTGCATGCCAGAACCAAAGGAGGAATAATTGCGATGTCTACCGATGAGAACAAAGCCCTCGTCCGCCGCTTCTTTGCCCTGGGCCCATCCCGAGGCGACCTGAGGGCTGCGGGCGAGCTGCTGGCCAATGACTTCGCCCTGCATGTGCCGCTTCCCTGCTCGCCGGGAGTTCAGGGAATGAAAGAAGTGATCAACGCCTGCCGGGCCGCTTTTGAGCACCTGGATGTTACTGTAGAGGATATGGTTGCAGAAGGTGATAAGGTCGCGGCACGCTTCACCGCCCGGGGCATTCACAAGGGCGCTTTTATGGGCCTGCCGGCTACAGAAAAGAGCATAACCATGACGGGCATTGAGGTATTCCGCATCGAGAACGGCAAGATTGCAGATCTTTGGGGCGAGGCCAATCTGCTGGGACTGATGCAGCAACTGGGCATCCAGCCGCCTTTGGGAGAGCAAGAATAGTCGATTCAGAATCTTCACAGCACGCACTCGAAGCAGTCCTGGCATTCGCATTTGATGTTGGATATTTTCCATTTCAGCGCCCAGCGTTTCATATCCTTGACGATGTCGATGATCTCAAGGCCGCTCTGTGTGAGAGTGTACTCGCTCTTGACTGGGAAGGATGTGCGGTCCACTCTATTTTCCACCAGCCCTTCTTTCTCCAGCTCTCGCAGGCGCGCCGAGAGAACCTTCTGGGTGATGCCTAAAAGGCCGCTCTTCAGCTCTGAAAAGCGCCGGGTGTGCCCTTCTCCCTTATAAAGTTCCAGAAGAATGAGCAGCGTCCATTTTCTGGCAATGTACTTGACGGTCAGGTTAACTGTGCATCCTTCCTGCATGGTATCTTTGCAGAAACGTTTTAGGCTAAATATCTTGGTATCCTAAGTATACCATAGGACAGGAAAATGCAGGAATTGACAAAAATGAGACTGAGAGAAATTGCCATACAAATGAAAATGACTATCGTATGAGTATTAATAGGCAAAGAGCCACCTTTAACATTTAGAAATATGTAATATCAATCGAAATAATTAATCAGGAGGACATAGAAATGACTGCAATTGAGAAACCGGATATGTTCTGCTACCAGTGCTCCCAGACCGCAGGAGGCACAGGCTGCACCATCAAAGGAGTCTGTGGAAAGGAAGCGATCGTGGCCCGCCTGCAGGACAACCTGCTCTTCGCTATCAAGGGCATCAGTGCCTACCTTTACCACGCGCGGGAATTGGGCTACACCGATCCAGAGGTGGACGCATTCATTGAGCGGGGCTTCTTCTCCACTCTTACCAACGTCAACTTCGATCCCCAAGAATCCCTCAACCTGGCAATCCTGGCAGGGGAGATGAACGTCAAAACCATGAGACTTCTCAAAAAGGCGCACATCGAGACCTTCGGCGAGCCCACGCCAACACAAGTGAAGACGGGAACGGTCAAGGGCCACGGCATTCTGGTCACCGGGCATGACATGCATTCTCTGGACATGCTCCTAAGCCAGGTGGAGGGCACGGACGTCTTCGTCTACACCCACTCCGAGATGCTGCCTGCCCATGGCTATCCCGGCCTGCGCAAGTACAAGAACCTGGCCGGAAACCTGGGGCGAGCCTGGTTCGATCAGCGGCAGCTTTTTGCTAAATACCCCATGGCCATCCTGGGCACATCCAATTGCTTCCTCATTCCTCGCGAGGAGTACAAAGATCGCATGTTCGCCACCGGGCCAGTCTACCTTCCGGGAGTAAAGCACATTGACGGTTACGATTATTCTGAGGTTATCGCCAGGGCTCGTGCTCTACCGGTGCTGCCGGACGCTCCGGGAGAGTATGTGCTCACAACGGGCTTTTCCACTTCCGTCCTGCTTAGCCATGCGGCCAAGATCAAGCAGCTTGTCCTGGATGGGAAGATCAAGAGGTTCTTCCTGGTGGGAGGCTGCGACGGTCCGTCGAAGAAATGGGACTATTACCGCGAGTTCGTGCAGAAGCTGCCCAAAGAGACCGTCGTTCTCACTTTGGCCTGCGGAAAATACCGCTTTAACGACCTGGACCTGGGCGATATCGAGGGCATTCCCCGGCTTATCGATCTCGGCCAGTGCAATGATGCCATTGTCGCTGTGGAAGTTGCCCAGGCGCTGGCAGAACTCTTTGGCGTAGGCGTGAACGATCTGCCCCTGACACTGGTGATAAGCTGGATGGAGCAAAAGGCAGTGGCCATACTCTGGTCCTTGCTGGCGTTGGGAATCAAAGGCATTTACCTGGGACCCATTGTGCCAGGCTGGATCAATGCAGATATGCTCAAGATCCTGGTGGACAAGTACGACATCAAGCTGATCAGCACACCTGATGAGGATATCAAGAAGATGATGAGCTAGATGTACTGGCACAAATCGTATTATACTTTGCGAATGGCCGAAAAAATTTGCAGAAATTGAGGGTGAAGGGCAGTCGCTCTCCCTCCAAATTCCTCAAGATCTATGGTGTTGCCAGTCACTTGCCTTGTAGATCAGTTTGGGTATATCTGAGGATTGCTGTTTCCGGTTATGACCGTTGTAGCATCCATGATGGGACGATTATTTAGCCATCTAATCCCACCACCCGTTTTAGCGGTGTTGCCTGAGATGGTACTGGCCCCTTTAATGTAAAATGTACCCTGGGTTGCTATTCCGCCACCGCCGCCGGTACCTTTTGCGGTGTTATCCAATACCTTGCTGTCTATCAGAGTCGTTTTGCTGGAACAACAGCTGTAAACGCCGCCACCCATATTTATCGCTACATTTTTAGAGATGGTGCTTGCTTGCACTTTGGTTGTACCATAATTATAGAAACCGCCGCCGTAACCTGCAGTGTTCCCGGATATTGTGCTTTTTAACACATTTAGAGTGCCAACGTTATAAATGCCGCCACCCAGGAATTGAGCAGTGTTTCCCTTTATGATGCTATCGGTTACAGTCAACTTCCCGTAGTTGAGGACACCGCCACCACATACGCCAGTTGTGCCGTATACCGTCTTGATAAGCGAACCGGTGCCGCCTCGGATAGTCATTCCAGCTAGAGTTACATCAACTTTAGGATTATTCTTGCCTACCGTGAATACCGACCCGGCCTTATTGCCATCGACAATAGTTTGGGTCGCACCGGCTCCATTAACGGTCAGCGACTTATCGATCTTGACATTTTCCTTATAAGTGCCGGCAGCAATATTGACTGTCCCTCCTGAAGACGCAAGGGTAACGCCGCCCTGAATTCTAGCCTTTGGGGTCACATAAACTATTGGTGCGGTAATACCTCCCGAACCAGTTCCAAGTTTCGCATTTAAGGTAAAGCTGCTGACCGTGGGATTGCCAGTTCCCTTAAGCGTTAGGTATTTACTGATGTCAACATTCTCGCTGTAGATTCCGGCTGCCGCATTTATGATATCGCCAGACTGTGCGGCGTTCACCGCCCCTTGTATCCCCAGGGCCGGATTGACATAATAGCCCAGCGTTCCCGATACAGCCTGACCTGAAGCATACTTCTTAGCCACCATAGTTAGGTCATACTCAGTGCCATAGTCTGATGTCCTTGTCTTGGTTTTTGGAGTGCCTGTCGCAGGTGTATAGGTAGCAGTGCTGGTGAAAGTACCATGCACATGCTCCGTCTGCATTACTTGAGTAGTGGTTCCTGCCGAAGAAGTTTCGCTCAATCCAGCGAATGTGGCTTTTCCACCAGAGATGCCCTGAAGCAGTGTATCTACGCCATAAGTTCCAATGCTATCCTTCGCAGTGCCATAAATCATGATGGAATTTGCCGCTCCGCGGGTTGCGGTCTGGCTCGCAAGAGTTGAAGTGCCCGTTGTCAAGGCTTTGCCATAGTATCCTTTAAGTGTGACGTAGTCTCCTGCCGACGTGCCCTTGTATTCTTCCAAGCCCACGCTCGCTGATCGAGTGGTGCCATAAGATGAAGTTGCCGTACACTTGATGGAATCCGCCTTGGTGACGGTCAGCCATTGTTCAGCCGAGACCTGGGTCCGAGTAGTTACACTACCTTCCTTGGGCAGAACTTTAGAGCTATATGTCAGGCCGCCAGGCGCATTGAGCACCTTGACGTACACACTGGCACTTTTGCCTGAAGCGTCCTTGACTGAATGAGTTTGTTCGAATTTCGCTATCGGTCCGATTACGGCGGCATATGGCGTTACAGTTGCGCCACTGATCGCTATTTGGCTGTTCACGGCTGCGATCTTCGAGATATCGAAATTCATTGATACCGAGCCGCTTTCGCCATTATCTCCACCGGATGTGATGATCTGAATGCCGCCATAAGCACCCGGGATTAGGGCAATTAATGCTATGAGATATACGATTAGGCTTCTTCCATTGAGTTTCATTTCAACCTTCCTATTTTCCTCGGTTACGCCAGACATTTTTACCAAGGAGTTTAACTTCGTGAAAGAACACACAATAATTAAAGATTTGCTTGCGCTAGAAAATGACAGCTTAATTAATTTGGATACATTTGGTTATCACAATCATCTATATCATCTAGAATCAGCAACTATTCTGTAGTGGTAAAGGCGATCTCTGTGATAAGAGGTTTAGGCTGAATTGAGATATTGCCTAGCCAGATCACTTCTCCATTATCGGAGCTATCTTTTTTAGATATCTCTCCAGCCGGGCCTCGCACTCATCCCAAGTAACATCCACATTCAAGCTCTTCATTATCTCTTGCAGTTGAGCTTTTACCTCCACCCACGAGTATTTGTTCTCGGACCTGCAAAGATCGGTCATGAGACGAAGAGTAGGCACGAAAACCTTCTTGAACTCGGCGCGAATGAACCTCATAAATGGCAGATCCAGATCCATTGAGGCATAAGATCTCAGTTCATCCAGAATCATGTATTGAGATTTGCACGGGTCTTTGTAGGGATTTGTAGCTTCTTTGCCGGTCGCCGCGGAGAGGGACTCATAAGCCTGGGCGATGAGCTGGTCGACATACTTTCTGGTGTAGGCTTCATCATTTATCTCGGCCACCAGACTGTAGCCGACCAGCCTGCACCGGAGGAGCTGTATTCTCGCCTCTTCTGCAGGCAGATATAAGTTAATTTTACTTACATAGTCCTCAAGGTGCTCCAGCCTTTTATGGGGTTCAAAAGTTACAGGCATATCGACACATCCATCAAGCCATTTGCCTACACCATCAATAATGAACTATGTGTCCTTCAAGGTTCTTAAAATAGTTATCCGTTCTGCGCGAAGGGACAAGATGGTTTTACCTGATTCAAATATCAAAAAATAAAAATAGAAAAATTAAGGGAGATAAATCAATCCATTCAGGCAGACGCCGGGCGAGCGCCTCATTCCGCCCGCAGCGCCTCGATGGGATCCAGCTTTGCTGCCCGGTTTGCCGGATAGACCCCGGCGATGGTGGTAGTGACCACCCCGAAGAGCACTCCCAGCACAATGGACTGAGCTGTTATGGCCGAGGGAAGACCTGCCAGCGATCCAATGAGATAGGAGACCGTCACCCCCATAACAATGCCGATGACGCTGGAGACCACCCCCAGCACTCCCGCTTCCAGCAGGTATTGCATGCGAATATCTCTGGTGGTCGCACCCAGCGCCTTCATGACGCCGATCTCCCGAATCCTCTCTTTTACCGTCAGCATCATGACATTGGCAATGCCGATTCCCCCCACCAGGAGTGATATGGCACCTATGCCCGCCAGAGCATACTTGATCATGGACAGGATGCTCATGAGCGAGGTGAGCATATCGCGAGCCGTGGTAGCGTCATAAGCCTCATCCTTGTGATACCTCAACAGGTCATTCTTAATTTTCTCAATGATGCTGTCCACCTGCTCAGGATCGTAAACGGTTACCTGAAAGGAATCGTAGTAGTAATTGTCCTCGCCCATCAGTTCTTCCATGGCTTTATGCGTGATGTACATCTGGTCGTTCTCGTCGCTGCCAGGGCCTCCAAAGGAGGTCTGCTCAGCTTCTTCGAGAACGCCTACCACCTTGAAGTCCATATAGCGGTCTTCATGGTAAAGCCGAATCTTGTTTCCCGGCGTGACCTTCATGCGGAAGAGATCCTGCGAGACGCCGTTTCCGATGACGATTGACTTATAATCCGAGCCGGTGAGGAATCTGCCCTGCGCTACTTCGTCTTTGAGATCTTCCTCCTTGTCCGGATCCACCCCGGTGAGGCTGGCCGAGGAGTTGGTGTTTCTGAAGGCCACCACTACATTGGCTGAGCTTCTAGGTGCGACGTTTTTCACACCAACCACATTCTCTAAAACCTTGGTGTCCTTATCGGTGAACTTGGCAGGCTCAGCCGGATTTCGGTTGGCATTGTCGCTGCCGGGACCGCCGAAATGAGCGCTTCCCGGCATGACGCGAATCATATCCAGATCGAGGGTGGAGAACTGAGAGGAAACACCAGAGTAAAGCCCCTCGCCCACCGAGAGCATGACCACTATGGCCATGACGCCAATGATGATGCCCAGGGAGGACATGAGCGTCTTGAAGCGGTCGGCCTTGAAGCCGACGGCAATAAACTCCAGGATGTCAGGAAGATTCATTTGCCACCTTCCCTAAAGCGTCCGATTTTCTTTCTGGGATTTGTTGACGCTGCCGTTCTTGCCATTTAGTTTTCTTCTTCGATACAGATATACTGCCGCGATGAGCACGATTACTGCCACTGCGCCGGCTGGCAGAAGGTAGCTACTCTGGCTGCTGTCGGCCTTGGGCGGGGTGTATGTGGTGACGTAGGCTTGGGAGGTGTGCCAGTTGTCGCCGTTCTTGAACTTAGCAATAAAGCTCAGGTTTATCGGATCTTTGAGCGTCTTGGTAGCATCCTCCGACTGTATGCCGAAGCTGATGGTGAAGACCTCATCCGGGTCCATGGTACCGATGTAGTACTCATCAGGCGAGAAGATTACTCCCTTGGCGGAAGGAACAATGGTCACGGCGTTGAGGGTGTTTTCTCTGGGATTGGCCACATTGAGGTTGAAGTTTGAGGCATCAGTCTCAGCCCGTGCCAGGCTCACCGTCGTATCGTCTACCTTGAGGGGAATCTCCCGGTTGATGGTGGTCATGTCATATCCGCCTGAAACCTTGAAATCGAGGAGATGCGTCCCGCTGCTGATGTTATCCGCAGCCCGAACCTTGTAGTAGACGGTGATCTTATCGTTGGGTCCTATCATTCCCAGGTCGCTGCTGTCTTCCGTCAGAACCTCTAAATCAGTTGTGCTCTTCAGCGTG
>JALNZQ010000250.1 GCA_023229165.1 Methanothrix sp. | reverse complement strand
GGGCTTACTCGTAGAGGATATGAACTATTTCTTCATTTACCCGGCCAGGCATTATGTGATCCCGGAGGAAGAGCAGAAGGCGGCTATAGAGACCATTCTGGCGGAGCTGGAGGAGCAACTTCCCACGCTCGGCATGATCGAGGCCCACCGGCTCAAGCAGCGCACGCTGCACGACATGGAGATGATCTCGGAGACTGGCAGTTGCAAGGGCATCGAGAACTACTCCCGCCATTTCGACCGCCGCCGTCCGGGCGATGCGCCCTATTGCCTGATCGACTATTTTCCAGAGGATTTTCTGCTGGTAATCGATGAGAGCCACCAGACTCTGCCCCAGTTGCGGGCCATGTATAACGGCGATCGCTCCCGAAAGAAGAGCCTGGTGGACTATGGCTTTCGGCTGCAAAGCTCCTACGACAACCGGCCCCTGCGTTTCGAGGAGTTCGAGCGGCACATGAGAAATGTGATCTTCGTGTCTGCGACGCCCGGCGATTACGAGCTGGAGCATTCTGCTCAGGTGGTAGAGCAGATCATCCGGCCCACGGGCCTCCTGGATCCGCTCGTGGAGATCCGGCCCATCGATGGCCAGGTAAGAGATGTGATGACGGAGATCCGTCTCGTGGTTGCGAAGGGCGACCGGGCTCTGGTGACTACCCTCACCAAGCGCCTGGCCGAGGAGCTCACGGACTTTTTGGCTCAAAACGAGATTCGCGCCCGCTACCTGCACTCCGACATAGACACTCTGGAGAGAACAGAGATCATACGCGAGCTGCGCCTCGGCAAGTTCGATGTTCTGGTGGGCATCAATCTGCTCCGTGAGGGGCTGGACATTCCCGAGGTGGGCTTCATCGGTATTCTTGATGCTGACAAAGAGGGCTTCTTGCGAGATGAGAAGAGTCTCATCCAGACCATAGGCCGGGCCTCTAGAAATGCCAACTCCCGTGTGGTTCTTTATGCAGACAGGATGACCGGCTCCATTCAGGCGGCGGTGAGGAAGACAGAGCAGCGACGGACGCTGCAGATGGCCTACAACCAGGAGCATGGCATAGTGCCGCGCACTATTAAAAAGCCCATCAGGGAGAAGGTGGTAGAGATAACCGATACCAGGCATATTCCCAAATCCGACATCCCAAATGTGATCATCGAGCTGGAGGCGGAGATGAGGGAGGCAGCGGAGAGGCTGGAGTTCGAGAGGGCCATACAGCTACGGGACATGGCGAGGAAGCTGGAAAAGGAGATGAAGGTAGGGTGAAATTCGCATTACTTTATGCGACCTATGGTCGCTCGGAGTGATCCGTCACCCTTATCATCATTATTATCTCCGGAAGTTCTTTCTTTTGAGATTGATCTGACGGATATCCTTTTCATTGACTTCTTGAGCTGCAACTCCAGGGCAAGCTTCTTGTTATACCATGATCTTGGAAATAGAGGCGATATCTCAATGGCTTTGTTATAGCACTCTATGGCCTGGTCGTATCTTTCGAGCCTATAAAGCACATTGCCTTTGATATTCCAGACCAGCGCATTCTGCAAATTGATCTTCAAGGCTTTATTGCAGGCATCAAGCGAGTCAAGATATCTTTCCTGGAGATAGAAAATATCAGCCTTGGCGGATAAGGCCTCCCAGCTATTGGAGTTCTTGCCCAGCTCCATATCTACAACCATCATGGCGCCACTCAGGCCTTCTTTGGAAAGCAGGTCCAAAGCATTGACCATGCCGGGACGCATGCCTCCAGCTTCAGTTGCTCCATCACGCCCTCCGCGGGCCGCTTTTTTCCTAAAGTTCTCTATTAGCTGCTTAATAGACTCTCGATCATAGGTGAGAGAGGTTTCCAGATATTGGGCAATCCTATCCATGAACTCATCTGGATTGGCACTGGACATTTCCAGGTCATTGATATACTCCAGCAGGTCTCTCTCGGCGTTCCTGCGTTCATTGATCTTGTCCCATTCCCGCAAGACACTTTCGGCAACCTGGGGAAGCTGGTTCAGATCTTCTCCTTTCACCACATAGTCCATGGCCCCTGATTTCAGAGACTGGACCGCCAGCTTCTCAGATCCTACTCCCGTTATGATAATGAATGGAAACTTCATCTCCATAGAGCCTTCTGCTCCACCAGTCAGGTCCAGCCCGGTGCCGTCAGGAAGGCGATAATCTGAGATCACCAGAAAATCCTGGCCAATATGCTCATTTATCCACTTTTTGGCTTCCCCAATCGATGTCGCGAGATCAATTTTCCAGTCATCATCTTTCTCTTCAAAGATCCTTCGAACCAGCAGAGCGTGCGCCTCTTCATCCTCTACCAGCAGAATCTGTTTGATCTCTTTTTTGCCAACAGATGATTGCATGAACTTACCTCCTTGAGCTAAATGTAATTGACCAATGCATCTTCATTTGGGCTCTGCCAAAGTAAAACAGACGGTGCAACCCTTCCCCAGCTCTGATTCTATCCAAATGCGTCCTCCATGGACCTCGATAATCCTCTTAATTATGGCAAGACCAGCCCCTGATCCCTCGCTCTTCTTATTAACCTTATAGAAGAGTTCAAAGATCTTGTCATGCTGGCTGGGATCTATTCCCATACCGTTATCTTTTACAAAAAATACAGTTTCTTCACCATCTAGTCTGCATCCCACTTCTATGCTTGGATGCGGCTGATCTCCTATATATTTTATGCTGTTCTCCATCAGGTTTGTCAGTACTTCGACAATCCTCATGCGGTCCACATTGACCGATGGCAGATCGGGCTGGATCGTCACCAGGACACCCCTTTCCATTAATTTCTCACTGATCTGATCCAGCGCATCCTGGACAATCTCTGTGAAGGCAACTACATCTGGCGGATTGGCGACCCTGCCTATGCGGGAAAGCTCCAGAGTATCCTTAAGAAGATTTTCCATCCTGGAAATGGCAGAGCTGATCATCTTGAGATCTACCTTGACTCGCTCAGAGTTGCCCTTGGCCAGGTCAGACTCAAGGAAGCCTACGAAACCGTTTATCGTGACCAGGGGAGACCGAAGGTCATGGGAGACCGTATAAATGAACCTCTCCATCTCTGTGTTTTTAGATTCAAGCTCTGTTACCAATCGTTCTCTGAACTCCTCGGCCTGCTTGCGCTCGGTGATATCCCGGAAATACCACACCCTGCCATAATATTTTCCGCTTGCCCCGAGCATCGGAGCCGAGTAACGGTCGAACGACCTTCCGTCTTTCAGAATGACCTCATCACTGCTTATTTTATCCTGGACTTCGTAGAGGTGCAACACCCTCTGCATGAATTCCTCGGGACTTGCCAGTTTATCCGTCACCGACTGCAGCGCACGCTCATCTGATTGTGATTCTATTACGTCGAGAGGAATACCCCACATCTCGACAAAACGCGAGTTGTAGGATAATATTTTGCCATTTTCGTCCACTACAAGTATTCCATCGATGGATAACTGCTGCTGTGTGCGAAGGATGGTATAGGTGAATGCCAGCGCCTCCTCGGCGCGCTTGCTTTCGGTGATGTCTGTAAGGAAATTCAAAGAGGCTGGTTTGCCTTGCCATTCGATCAAGTCGGCATGGATTTCCACCCACTTGACAATGCCGGCACGGGTAACCACTCGGAAGGCATATCGGGGCAGTGCTGCCTCGTTTGCAATCCGTCGCCGGTAATTTTCAACCACCATGGTCCGATCATCCGGGTGGATGAATTCAGTAAATGGTCTATCAATGAGTTCCTGCTCAGAATACCCTTCCAGCAGTTCAAGCATCATGGGATTGACAAACTTAAGCAGGCCGTCTTGCGCAACGATGATTGACTCGTTAGCGTTGTTTATTAACAGGCGGTACTTTTTTTCACTCTCTAACAACGCCTCCTGCGCTCGATTGCGCTCGATGGAATATCTGATGGAACGATCCAGCAGTCTGCCATCCAATTCCCCCTTGATCAAATAATCCTGTGCACCTTCACGAACGGCTCTCGTCGCCAGCTCTCTATCGCATAGGCCGGTTAATATCAGTATGGGAATTCTTGCCTTC
>JALNZQ010000249.1 GCA_023229165.1 Methanothrix sp. | reverse complement strand
ATGCATAGTGGAATGAGAACTCCGCGCGTTTCTGTAACGTTACGCAATAGTTGCATACCTACCTGATGGGAAGAAAGAGATATTTTCTTCCAAGGTCCCCTGCTGCTCGATGTAATTCCGAATTATCTCTGCAGTTATGCCTTCACCCACTGTTCCGACATATCCACCATCGCTCCAAACCTAACCTCCCGAAAAGTTCAGGCGCACAAGTTTAGCGCCTGAATAGTATCTCTCTGTTAGATGTTCAACAGAATATTTATCGAGTATCTCTGCTTATCTCATCATATTCATCAGTCGTGTCCTGATGATCAGACTCAGGAAAGCGATCAAAATGAATCCTCTAGTTGTCTTTTCGCTGTGAGTGTTCAATGGAAGGATGTCAATTTCGCTTTTCGATGCCTTGAAGCTCTTTTCAATTTCGTCCCGTTCGCGATAGAGAGAAAGGCACTTCATCTCGTCGAAGTCCCCTGAGTAGAATATAATATACTTGCCCATTTTGTTCATTCTTTGTACGACTGCGTTTTGGATACATGATTGAGATCGATCGGCTAATGCGTCTACTCGATCAGGGAGGTTAGGTAAAAAGAAGAAAAAAATAGGCGGAAAGGCCAGGCGGCTCACTTGAGCTTTCTCTCGAGCTTTTTGAGCTTCTTCTTGGCATCTTGGCTGCCCGCAGCCGCCTGCTTCGAGAGCTCCTCTGCCTTGGCCTTCTTCACTTTGTTCAGCTTCTCCATCTGTTTCTTACTCGTTGGCATATAGTCACCTCGCTACGCTTTGGCTGATTCTATTTAGCTTCTTTCCTTCTTGGCAAAATCCCTGTATCGTTGTACCAGCCTATAAAACCTTCGAATAGACGAAACGCTGACCCATGATTCTCGTTTAAAAAAATTCAAATGCTCCCAATTGCTTCCACCGGGTCCATTCGAGAGGCCTTCCAGGCAGGATACAGCCCGGCCACGAAGTTCACAGCCAGGGCGAAGACAATGGCATAAATGAAGAACTCCGGCTTCATGGTGATTGTCATCCTGGATACCATGTAGATCTCAGAGGGAAGCTGGATATCATAGGACATAATGAGCCTGGCTGTCAGAACGGCCAAAAGGCTTCCCAGCAGTGCTGAAGGCGGAGCTAAGATCAGGCTCTCCAGCATAAAGATCTTAAGAATCGACCGGCGAGTGGCTCCCATGGCCATGAGGATGCCGATCTCCTTTGTCCTCCTGCTTATTATCATTATCATGGTGTTGGCTATGCCAAAGCCGGCTATGACGAATATGAGTATGTAGAATATCCAGGAGAAGATGGACTGGGTCTGAATCAGCTTTAGTATGTCGGCATTCATATCCTGCCAGGATTTGGACTGGTATCGGAATATTGAGTTGAGATCTGAGACAATGTAAGGCGCCTGGTAGATGTCTTTTATCCGAACGTCCACCTCGGAGACCACGTCTCCTTTTCCCACCAGATCCTGGGCCGTGGTAAGAGGAATGTAGATCATAGATTTGTCTTTAGCTGATCCCGTCTCAAAGAGGCCGGCAACTCTCAGCCGCATCGATATGTTTCCTCTCGCCAGGATAAAATCATCTTCAGGCTGCAGCTTCAGTTCTTCGGCAAGCTTGGTTCCCATAAATGCGGAAAGCCTTCTGCTCTGCAGATCCTGAAAATTTCCGATGACAATATCTTTTTGAACCTTCATCAGCCGGTCCTCATCCGCCGAATCGACGCCCAGGAATTCGACTCCTCTTACCTTATCCTTGTACTTGGCCGCAGCCTTTCCAATCAGCCTCGCCGAGACCGCTTCCACTCCAGGATAATCCCACAAATGGGCGGAGACCGTCTTGTAGAGATAGATGTATTTCTCATCTGACTTGGGCTGGACGTAAATGTGAGGATTGTTCTCGACAGTTGTAGTGATGATCTCCTCCTCAAAGCCGCCCAAAAGGCCCATGAAGACAACGATTACTGCCACGGCCAGCGTCACTGCGGCTATTGTAAAGAATGCCAACTTGGGATTTCTGAGGATGTGACTTCGGGCTACGGTAAACTCGTACATTTTTCTCTCCTCGCTAAATCCTCATCCCGCGTCCTCAATTCTCATCACTCAACCGTTGATGGCCAGAGCAGGGTCTAGCCGGGATGCCTTCCAGGCTGGATACATGCCTGCAATCACGCTTAGCGCCGTCGCCACCAGGACTATGGCCAGGAAGCTGTCTGCATTGATCACCACGGGCAGAGTGATCTCCTGCCCGCCGGGTGCTTCCATTTTGATCTCCAGGCTCTTCAGGTAAAAGGCGATGACAAGCCCAAGAACGCCTCCCAGCAAGCCGCCCATCAAACCCAAGATTCCGCTTTCCATGAGAAAGATATTTCTTATGTTCTTGCCGCTTGCCCCCATGGCCATGAACATGCCAATCTCGCTGGTCTTCTCATTGACCAGCATGTACATTACGCTGCCTATTCCAAAAGCGGCGATTATCATTATCAATAGCATGATCAGCCTATTCTGAAACTGTTCTATGGCCAGAGTCTTCAAGATCTCAGGGTAAAGCGTCTGCCAGCTCTCCGCCTTGTATCCGTGCCTCTGCAAATCTGCGGCAACGCCATCCGCCAAATAGACATCCTCCAGCTTCACATCGACCGATGAGACCACATCTCCTTCGTCCGAGAAGCCTCTGGCTGTGGATAGGGATACGAAGGCGATATTCTCGGGCCATCCCGTAGGCAGTCTGAAGATTCCGGAAACCACCAGGCTGCTGCCTCCTTCATCTGGAATGCCGGCAAAGATCGTCTGTCCCAACTTGACCTTCAGACTATCAGCCAGCTTTTCCCCCAGGACCACCTTCTTGCCATTCTGGATGGAAGAGAGGTCCCCTTGAAAGACATACTTTCCAATGTGGTAGATTTTGTCTACATCGGCCGGATTTGCGCCCGACAAGGCTACGCTTTCCACGTTGTCCTTGTAGGTGAATGTCACCTCCGCGCCAAGGCTGGGCAAAACGGCAATTACACCCGGAATGGACCATATCCTGTCCATGAGGCTCCTGTAAAGGTAAATGTAGTCATCTCCTTCCTCTGGTGTGACTGTAACGTGAGGAAGATCCTCGACGATTATATCAAAAAGCATACCCTGAAATCCATCTTGCATGGATACGGATACCAGAGATATGGCCACTGCTATTGCAATAGCTGCCACAGATAGGAAAGTTCCTCTCTTTCGGTAGGCGATATGCCGCATGACCACAGAGATCTCAAAGTCGGGAATGATGTTGGGCAGGACTGACACCTCTGCGAGCCTTTATGCAGCGTTATGGGTTATCAAGTTAGTGGATTGGCGGCAAGGATTATATAGTTTTATAACGCTTAAAGATGATATATGGGCGAATCCATTGAGGAAGAATCCGAACAGCCGAGCATCGATCTAAGGGTCATTTTTTATGAACACACCTGTGATGCAGAGGACGAACGAGACTGCAGCATCATGAAGCATTTAATCTTAGCAGAGATACGCCGGTCCAATGCACCCGCCTGGGTGGCTGAAGAACTGGAGAAAAAGCTAAACTGCAAAGGATGCTGGAATGCTCTGGCCAAACGAGCTGTAATTTATCCTGAGTCCATGGCACCGGATAGATTTTCAGCAAACACTAGAGGTTATGAGCGGGGAAATCGGACAATTCTTGTAAAAGCGTGAGCCATAATACTTGCATCTAAATCGGGATGAATTGCAGCAAATAAAATTTAGCTCAAGCCACTGATGAATAAAATCAGAGGACAGTCAATTTTTGTCGCGCATGTTTCAGATCGCTCCTCGCGTGCCGCATGATAACCTACCTTTGAGTCAGTATAGTCTCATTTTTGCTCACCTGATGATAGTAACCTTTAATTACTAGGTTGAACGCAAATATCGGTCGTGTACTCATATCATTGAATTGGTATCCTGAATGCCATTAGCTCCTTGATAGTCCATACATGATCAGTCAGTCCTTCTGCCATCGCAGGTGTTCTCTGCATCCATTTCTTCCTTCCTTGAT
>JALNZQ010000035.1 GCA_023229165.1 Methanothrix sp. | reverse complement strand
CGAACAGTGATATAATAATAGTTGAATGTTATTGGCGTAGCGCCATGACAAAAAGACATTGCTGCAACGAGATTTGTCTGAGAACTTCATGGTCTGGCCATCCCCATCCTCAGGCGTACGGCCACAAAGTAGCGCCAGGCAAGGCTTCTCTGCCCTTCTCGCATACCATCCAGAAGGCGGCTTGCCCCCGGCCAGCCTGCAAGTCACCTGTTTATGCCAGATGGGATGCAACCTCTTTCTTGCCTTCTGCGACGGCGGTCTCGCGACGATGGCTCCTCTTTGGTTGAAGGAAGTACTTGCGCGCACGTTTGCACGGCTTCTCTAGATGATAGGCTGCTTGCCAGGCAAGAGCATGTCTTCGAGCAGGGCAACAAAGCCCCGAAAAAAATGAGAAAAAGTTGACAAGAAAGAAAAAAGCGAGAACCCCTGCGAGGCTCTCTCCACTCGTGATTAACGCCCGGACCGGGATTCGAACCCGGGTCGAAAGCTCGACAGGCTTTCATGATGGGCCACTACACCATCCGGACAATAGACAGATCCCGCCTCCCAGATTCGAACCGGGGACATCGCGGTGACTGCGCGTAGCACCTCTACGGTGCGAGACATACTACAGCCGCGCACTCTACCAGGCTGAGTTAAGGCGGGCCTCTCGCTACCAGGTTATTCCTTGTACTTAAGCCCTTCGAGCCTAACGCCCGCAAAACGCTTTTTGGTGGGCGGCAGTCCTATGGCAAAATATAATTATCGGATGCGATTTTGCAGGTGATTTGATGCTCATAGGAATTATGTCCGATGCCCATGACAGCATCCAAGGCGTCAAGGATGCTCTGCGGGTTTTTTCTCAAAATAAAGTGGATCTGGTGCTCTTTGCAGGAGACATGATCGGCTCCGGCAACTGCTACACCTTTGAAGGCTTTGGCATTCCCGTCAAGCTCGTCTATGGAAACAACGACTGCGACCGGGTGGGCCTGTTCCAGGAGTTCGCGCGCGTGGGCGGCGAGTACCTGGGCGACTTTGGCGAGATTGAGGCAGGCGGCCTGAAGATTGCACTCATGCACGGCACAGATGAGCCGCTGGTAAAGGCTGTGGTGGCCTCCCAGCTCTACGATGTCGTTGTCCGCGGCCATAACCATCGTGCCGAGGTGACAAAGCACGGCAAGACGCTCCTGGTCAACCCAGGCGAGATCTGGGGCCACCTCACCGGCCTCGCCAGCATCGCCATCCTGGACACGGCCACCCTTGCGGTGGAGATGATCGAACTGGGCCGCTTCAAGACCTTCCGGGAGATCATCAACGAATGACATCCGGTGCCTTTGTTCCATCTTTGGGCTGCTATCTTCTGGTGGAGATATCCGGGCCAAAGGTAAAGAGAATCTCTTTTTCCAATGAAAGGCCCGCAGAGACTTGCAAGCGGGCGGAGGAGATTGCCGCCCACCTGGAGAGGGGCGCGCCCTGCCCAAAGGCGGAGCTGGACATGTCCGCATGTACTGATTTTCAAAAGCAGATTTATGCACTGGTGCAGGCGATACCGCGCGGCGAGACCAGGACTTATGGCCAGGTAGCTGAGCGCGCGGGCCATCCGGGCGCGGCGCGGGCGGTGGGCCGGGCCATGGCTACGAATCCTTTTGCCATTCTCGTGCCTTGCCATCGCGTAGTCGCGAAGAATGGCCTGGGTGGATATCTCTGGGGCACAGAGATGAAGGAGAAGCTACTCCGCCGGGAAATGGAATCTAGCACAGAATAATTCGAGCAGGCGATCTGCCTTCGAGGAAGATGACAAGCATCTTTCTGAAACCTGAGCCTCACGCTTTCTCAGTGGTGTGAGTAGAATGGCTGAGATTTATGGTCAATTCGCCGATGTTCATGATGTAGTCAAGCATGCGCTCCAGACTGCTGGCCAGGACCAATCGAACCACCATCTCCGATTTGTCTTTGCTGTCGGATGAATTGGCAATTCCCTCTGCATGCTTCTGAATCTCCTTGATCCTGTCGATAAGCTCATTGGCCTTGTCGGAGTTGGTCTGCAGCAAGTAGGATATAGAGTCGTCAAGCAGGCCGCACAACAATGAATCCATGCGGGAAAGCTCCTCTTTCAAATCATCGGGCAGGCGGTAGCTTCTCTGGCTGGCGATCTCGGCAATGCGATGGGCATGGTCCGCTATGCGTTCCAGGTTGGATGCCGCCTGCATATAATTAAAAGCGGTGATGGGATTGAGAGTCTCTTGCCTTACAGAGCCAGATCTCAGTATCTCAGTGAACTGGCGGGCGATAAGAAGGTTGAGACGGTCCACGTCATTGTCCCTCTGGATCACATCCGCCGCCAGATCCTCGTTATTGTTTAAAAGGCTGGAGAGAGAATCGGCGATCATAGATTTCACTACGGTTCTGATTCGCTTTAAGGCCCGTTCGGACTGAAGCTCCTCGGAGCTTAACAGATCCTGAATAACCACCTTATTGATGGTCTCTTCTAAAATCTCGGGGCCGATGAGCTTGTTGACGATCTGATGCAGGTCCTTCTTCTGCACAGAGGACATGCGCCCAGACGTCACTTCAATCGTTCTATAGCCACCCACGTAGCATCCGATGATATCCCTTACCAGATGCTCACCCATTTTGTCGCCGATATCGAGGCGCACACGCAGGTCGCGCTCGGAGCGATCCGTGGACAATGTGAGGGCGCCATTATCTCCCTGATTGATATAAATTATCGAACCGGCAGAAATGCCGTTCTTTGTCGCCCAGCTTTTGGGAAGGGAAACGATAAAGGTCGACTTGCCTGTTCTCTGTACTTTTCTTGTGTCCATAAGCCCCCCTAATTGAGGTGTTCTCTCTTTGCTTCCACCATATAGACGATAGTCTCACAAATATTGCAGATATGATCCCCGGCCCTCTCAAGATGCCGGTTCACCATGAGCAGAGACGTTCCTTCATTGATCACAACAGGCCGTTCGATAATTATTTTCAGGAGCTTGGTTCTGGCTTTGACATAGAGCCCATCGATCTCATAATCCCATTTGGTGACCTGTCTGGCCAAATCCGCGTCGCTATTCATGAGAGCCTCCATGGACTGTTCAAGCATCTTTTTGCTGATCTCCGCCATGCGAGGAATATACTCCAGCTTAGTTATCTGAATCTTATTTTGCGATTGTGTGGTAACTCTGGCCACATCTACCGCCAGGTCGCCGATCCTCTCCAGATCGATGCTGATCTTCAAGATGCCGATAATGCGTCTGAGATCCTTGGCCATCGGTTGCTGCAAAGCCAGGAGCTCCATGCATAAATTCTCTATCTTCAGGCTCAAATCATCCATTTCTTGATCCTGTTTGATGACATCTCTGGCCAGATCCATATTTAAATCACATAGGGCAGTAACAGATTTATCTATTGCACCCCCAACTCGATCCGCCAGATCTTTTGTAAGATTTTTCAGCTCCTTCAGATCTCTGTGATACCGCTCACGATACGGGCTCATCTTACCTCCCCCCAAAACCTCAGCGATTAGCCAAACCTTCCTGTAATATAATCTTCAGTGCTCTTTACCGTCGGCATCTCAAAGATGCGTTTTGTCTTTCCCACCTCGATCAGCTCGCCGAGCAAGAAGAAGGCGGTCCAGTCCGAGATCCTGGCCGCTTGCTGCATGTTGTGGGTCACAATCACCTGGGTATAGTTGTCCTTTAAGACCTCCATGAGGCTCTCGATCTTGCCGGTGGAGATGGGATCAAGAGCGCTGCATGGTTCATCAAATAAGATAACGTCGGGCTTCATGGCCAGGGTCCTGGCGATGCACAGCCTTTGCTGCTGGCCGCCGGATAGACCCATGGCCGGCTGGTCCAGCCTCTCGTTGACCTCTTCCCAGAGAGCGGCATCCAACAGACTGCGCTCTACAATTTTATCGACATTTTTCTGCCCATGGATTCTGGGGCCATAGGCAATGTTGTCGTAAATGGACATGGGGAAGGGGTTAGGCTTTTGAAATACCATGCCAATCCGCTTACGCAGTTCTACGACATCAACATCTTTTCCATAAATATCTATATTGTCATAAAGGACCTGACCCTCAATGCGAATCTTTGCCACAAGATCGTTCATCCGGTTCAGACAGCGGATAAAAGTTGACTTGCCGCAGCCCGAAGGTCCAATGAGGGCGGTAATTTTTTTCTCAGGAATTTCCAGGCTTATATCCTTGAGAGCTTGCTTTTCTCCATACCAGAGATTTAGATTATTTGAGACGATCTTCGATGTCACCGCAGATCCCTTTTAATGTCATTTTCTAAATTGGCTTTTTTTCTAATGGGCTTGACCGATCGATGACTATATAGATCTTCCTATATAGACTATATATATTCTAAGCTGCATACAAATACTGCCGCGAATCATGCGAATCGTTTATATAGAACTTCAAACTGGTAGTATGAAAAAAGTCGGGGAGGACTATAGGTTTGGCAGGTTTGAGCGGCGTACCGATAATTATAATGAAAGAAGGAAGCAAACGAGAGACAGGTAAAGAAGCGCAGCGCAGGAACATCTTAGCTGCAAAGGCGGTCGCAGAGGCTGTTCGGACCACCCTAGGACCCAAAGGGATGGACAAGATGCTCATCGCCGGCGAAGATGTAACCATTACCAACGACGGTGCTACCATCTTAAGAGAGATGGATATTGAGCATCCGGTGGCCAAGATGATTGTCGAGGTGGCAAAAGCCCAGGACGATGAGATTGGAGACGGCACCACCACAGCAGTGATAATCGCCGGCAAGCTGTTGGAAAAGGCCGAGGCGCTACTGGATCAAGATGTCCACCCCACAGTCATCGTGCAGGGATATAAGCAAGCTGCAGCCAGGGCGCAAAAAGTGCTTTCCGAGATGGCCATAGACGTCTCCGGCGACGACAGCGTGCTTTTGAAGATTGCCCAGACGGCCATGCGAGGAAAGGGCATAGAGATCGCTATGGATACGCTGGCAAAAATCTCAGTTGATGCAGCACGAGCCGTGGCCGGTTTTGAGGGCAAGGACATTGAAGAGAATATCAAGATAGTCCGGATCCCAGGCAGCAGAATCGAGGACTCGGTTATAAACTACGGCATAGTAATCGAGAAAGAGAGAACGTCCCTGGAGATGCCAAAGCGCATAGAAAACGCCAAGATCATGCTTCTGGAAGGCACTCTCGAACTGAAGAAGCTGGATACGGATGCCAAGGTCACTATCACTGAGGCCAAGAATCTCGCCAGCTTCAAAGAGGGCGAAGAGCTGGTTATCAAGTCCCAGGTTGATGCCATTGTTGCAGCAGGAGCCAATGTTGTCTTCTGCGAGAAGGGCATCGGCGTTTTTGCCCAAAACTACCTGGGAAGACTGGGAATTTTAGCTGTCCGCCGCGTCAAGAGAGAGGATCTGAAGATGCTAGCCTTGGCCACAGGGGCAAGGCTGGTGGGCGACGTGATGGTCGTCACTTCCAAGGATCTGGGATCGGCGGCTCTTGTGGAAGAGCGCAAGGTCGGCAAAGATAAGCACATGATCTTCGTGGAGGGCTGCGAAAAGGCCAAGGCCGTATCCATCATATTGCACGGCGTGTCAGAACAGTACTTAGAGGAGATGGAACGCGCTCTGGATGATGCACTCAATGTGGTTTTGGACGTCATTCGCTCCGGAAAGATTGTGCCAGGCGGAGGCGCTCCGGAGATCGTTGTGGCCGAGAATCTGAGACAATATGCATCAACCCTGGAAGGGCGAGAGCAATTGGCTGTCCGGGCCTTTGCCGATGCTGTGGAGTCTATACCCCTGACCCTGGCTGAAAACTCAGGATTCGATCCAGTGGACAGCTTGGCGGCCCTGAGAGTCAAGGGCGGTCAGGGCATGAAGAACTTCGGGCTGAACATATTAACGGGAGAGCCCGCAGACATGCTGGCCATGGGCGTTGTAGAGCCGTTAAAGGTAAAAACTCAGGCTATAAAATCAGCAACCGAAGCGGCCACCATGGTTTTGCGGGTAGATGATGTCATCGCAGCCAAGAGAGAAGAGATGGCACCCAAGCCCGGCCAAAGCCCACATGACTACACCATGCCACAGATGCCGATGCCTCACTACTAAAGTAACAGGGGACTGAAAGTGGCCGGCAAAGCCGGCCCAATTCCTCCCTGGATTTCTATAAGAACAAACATTGGGTGGAGCTTATGGCGGATGCTGATGCAAAATCTGAAACGGAACAGGATACTTCAGGCATGAATGTCGAGGAGCTGCAGCTACAGCTCACTTCAGCCCAGAGCTTGGCAAAGGAGCGGCTCGACCTCTTGATGCGCTGTCGGGCGGATCTGGACAACGTTATGAAAAGATCTGCCCGCGAGAAGGAAGATAATGTGAAATACGCCTCAGAGAAGCTCGTCTCAAAGCTTCTTCCCGTGCTCGATAGCCTGGACGTTGCAGCAAAGCATGACGAAGGCAGTAAGATGCTCTACATGCAGCTGCTGGATATACTGTCGGGGGAGGGGCTCATGTCCATCGAGGCTAAAGGCATGAAATTTGATCCCTATCGACATGAGGCCCTCTTCCAGGTCGAGACGAAAGAGCTGGAAGAAGGCGTAGTGGCAGAAGAGATACAGAAAGGCTATATCTTCAATTCCCATGTCATTCGCTTCTCAAAAGTAGCAGTGGCGAAAAGATAAATGATGATAAGCTTAAATATTTACAAAGTAGTGGTAAATTTCAAATTCAGGAGATGAGATCTTGTCAAAAATTATCGGCATTGACCTTGGGACCAGCAACTCGGCGGCTGCAGTTCTAATCGGCGGCCGACCCACCATAATTCCCAGTGCAGAAGGGACCAGCATCGGCGGCAAGGCATTTCCATCCTACGTGGCCTTCACCAAAGAGGGCCAGGTTCTGGTTGGTGAGCCTGCCAAGAGACAGTCAGTCACCAATCCGGATGGCACCATCCAGGGCATCAAACGCAAGATGGGCACGGACTACAAAGTCAAGGTTCATGGAAAAGAGTACAGCCCTGAGGATGTATCCGCCCAGATCCTGCGCAAGATCAAGACGGATGCAGAGACATATCTGGCCGACACCGTGGATAAAGCAGTTATAACCGTTCCAGCCTACTTCAATGACAATCAAAGGCAGGCGACCAAGGATGCGGGAACCATCGCCGGCCTTGAGGTCGTTCGCATCATCAATGAGCCCACGGCTGCAGCTCTTGCCTTTGGCCTGGATAAAGTGGGCGAGCACAAGATCATGGTCTTTGATCTGGGCGGCGGCACACTGGACGTCACCATCATGGAGATAGGCGAGGGCGTCTTCGAGGTCAGGTCCACCTCCGGTGATACCCAGCTGGGCGGCAGAGATATGGACGAAAGGCTGACCAACTTTGTCCTGGGGAAGTTCAAGCAGGAGTCGGGCATCGACCTGAAGGGCGACTCCATGGCCATGCAGCGCCTGCGAGAAGCAGTAGAAGTGGCCAAGATCGAGCTTTCCAGCGTAATGCAGACCAACCTCAATCTGCCCTATATTACAGCGAACGCAAGCGGCCCCAAGCATCTCTCCATGACACTGGACCGCTCCAAGCTCGATGAACTCATCCAGGATGTCATTGAGCGCTGTCGTGGTCCCATGACCCAGGCCCTGCGGGACAGCAAGCTAGAGAAATCAGAGATCGGCAAGATCATATTAGTAGGCGGTCCTACCAGGATGCCCATTGTCCAGGAGTTCGTGAAGGGCTTCATGGGCAAGGACATAGAGCGAGGCGTAGACCCCATGGAATGCGTGGCTATGGGTGCAGCCATTCAGGCAGGCGTCTTGGGTGGCGAGGTCAAGGATCTCCTGCTATTGGATGTAACACCTCTCTCACTTGGCATTGAGACTTTGGGCGCTGTCGCCACCAAGCTGATTGAGAGGAATACCACCATTCCCACTCGAAAGAGTCAGATATTCACAACGGCTGCAGATAATCAGACAAGTGTTGAGGTCAATGTGCTACAGGGCGAAAGGCCCCTGGCTAAGGACAACGTCTCCTTGGGAAGGTTCACATTGGTGGGCATTCCGCCCTCTCCTCGCGGCATTCCCCAGATCGAGGTCACCTTCGACATAGACGCCAACGGCATCATACATGTCTCAGCCAAGGATCTGGCCACCAAGAAGGAGCAGAATATGACCATTACTGCGCCCCACAAACTGAGCAAGGATGACATCGATGCCAAGATCAAAGACGCCGAGCGTTTCGCTGCCGACGACCTGAAGAGAAAGGAAGAGATAGAGG
Source organism: Methanothrix sp. (assembly GCA_023229165.1). GTDB lineage: Archaea > Halobacteriota > Methanosarcinia > Methanotrichales > Methanotrichaceae > Methanothrix. Next base: position 8,605 of record JALNZQ010000035.1, on the reverse strand, counting down.
TCAAGAATGCGGCTGACTCTCTGGCCTACGCATCGGAGAAGATGCTCAAAGAGGCGGGCGAAGTGGCCACGGCCGAGCAGAAGGAGAAGATTGAAAAGGCCATTGCCGACCTGAAGAATGCCCAGACGGGTGGCGAGATCTCCGAGATCAAGGCCAAGACAGAAAGCCTGCAAAACGCTATTCACGAGCTGTCGGCTGCCATGTACCAGAAGGCTGCACAGGATCAGCAGGCAAAGCAGCAGGCCCAGCAGGGCTCGGGTCAAGAGCAAACCTCAGGGCAAGGGCCATCGGATCAGACCGTGGATGCCGACTATGAGGTAGTAAACGATAAGAAGTGAATGGAACTGAATAAAATATGCCGGAGAAGAAGGACTACTACGAGATCCTGGGAGTACCCAAGGATTCGAGCGAGAAGGACCTCAAGGGAGCTTACCGCAAGCTCGCCATGAAGTACCATCCCGACAGGTCGGATGAGCCCGAGGCCGAGGAGAAATTCAAGGAGCTATCCGAGGCCTATGCCGTCCTCTCCGATCCGGAAAAACGGCAGAAGTACGACCAGTTCGGCCATGCCGGAATCAACAGCCAATACTCGCAAGAGGACCTGTTCCGCGGGGTGAACTTCGAGGATTTGCTGCGGGGCTTCGGTGGAGGCGGAAGAGGCGGCGGCGAGAGCATTTTTGATATGTTCTTTGGGGGCGGTGGCCGCAGCCGCGGGCCCGCGCGGGGCCGGGATCTGCGCTACGACGTCCAAATTACTTTGGAGCAGGCGGCTACGGGTCTGGAGTCAACCATTGAGGTGCCGCGCACAGAAAGCTGCCCCACCTGCCACGGCAGCGGAGCTAAGCCCGGCACCAGTCCCACCACCTGCGGCAACTGCCGGGGCACGGGCCAGATCACCCGCGCCCAGAACACTCCCTTCGGGCAGATGGTAACCTCTTCGGCCTGCCCCAAGTGCGGAGGCCGGGGGCAGATCATTGTCGCTCCCTGCGGAGATTGCGCCGGATCGGGAAGGGTACGAAAGAACCGCAAGATCAATATCAAGATCCCACCGGGCGTGGAGGACGGCCAGCACCTCAAGCTGCGCGGCCAGGGTGATGCAGCCGGGCCGGGAGGAGAGAGCGGAGACCTTTACGTGGGCATAAACGTCCTGCCCCACCCCCTGTTCCAGCGCGTGGACAGCGACTTGCTCTTAGAGACGCCCATCAGCTTCACCCAGGCCGCTCTAGGCGCCGATTTGGAGGTTCCCACCCTGGGTGGAAGGGCCAAGATAAAGGTGCCATCTGGAACGCAGACGGGAACCGTCTTCCGGCTGAGGGGAAAAGGCATGCCCAGGTTGCAGGGCCTCGGCAACGGCGATCTGCATGTCAGGGTTAAGACTAAAACGCCATCCTCGCTGACGGAGCGGCAAAAGCAGCTCTTCGAGGCGCTGGCAGCAGAATTTGGCGAGAAGAAAAAGAAGCAGACCGAGAAGGAGAAGAGCCTCATCGACAAGATAGTGGATGAGGTGAAGAGCGCAGTGCAGTAGTAAGTTCTTTTTTTTGCTTTTATTATATAGATTGTTTTCTTGAGACATTATATAATCTAAATATGTTTAGGAGTGATGACATTACAGGCCAGCTTATTGAAAAAGTGTGCGAGATTATGTTTGATTAAGCATCGCATTGGCGCGAGAAGCCATTCGCAGCTTCCCGCACCATAACGACTTAGTAACCCCTCTCCGTTCGGATCATGTTGTTGTAGAGCTTGAACTTGTCTTTGTCCTTGTCCTGCATCAAGACATAACCGATCCTCTTGTCGTCCACATGCTCTGCATACTCCTCTTTGGCGTCATCCCGGCAGGAGGAGCAAGCGCCGCGTGGAATGGAAACGCAAAAGGCGCTGTTCAAAATGCCGTATCCGCGCTGGGCCGATGTAAGAATGGTCATGTAGCCAGCGCAGTCCGGGCAGAGGCGAACTACCTCTTCCTGGTTCTCGTTGATCATGTCCGTGTCGTAGAAGACACGCTTCTTCCTGCGATAGAAGTCCCCTGCACCGTCCAGCGCCTGGGCTACCAGTTCGTCCCTCTGGTCCCAGATCTTCTGCACCTGGGCTACCGTGTGCTCGATCTCCCGCTTCATTCCCTCAGTCTGCACGAAGCGACCGGGCACATAGTCCGGCTCTTTAACATGCGAGTAATCCAGCCCGGCCATGGCCTGGATGATGCCAGTGTTCACATAGGGCAGGGCCGTCTCCACGGCGTAGCCTCCCTCCAGGACGCACAGGTCGGGAGCGAGCTTTTCATTGAGCCGGGCGTAGCCGTTGGCCGAGAAGCGCATATTTGCCAGAGGATCGGTGTAGTGATTGTCCTGGCCGGCCGAGTTAAGGATCAAATCGGGCTTGAAATCATCGAGGACGGGCAGGATGAGATTGTCCAGGACGTAGTGAATGCCCTCGTCCGTGGTGCCGGGCGGCAGGGGAACGTTCAGCGTTCTGGCAAGCGCTTGCGGTCCGCCCATCTCATTGACAAAGCCCGAGCCGGGGTAAAGGGTATGGCCGTCCTGGTGGAAGGATAGACAGAGCACATCCTGGTCGTGCCAGAATATCTCCTGGGTTCCGTCGCCGTGATGCACATCGGTATCGATGACGGCGATCCTCTTGTGGCCGTACTTCGTTCTCAGGTACTCGACCATGATGGCCATGTTGTTGATATTGCAAAAGCCGCGATTGCCATGCACCACACGCATGCTGTGATGGCCGGGGGGGCGCACCAGCGCAAAGCCGTTTCGAATCTCGCCCTTCTCCAGGGCATCGGCCAGAGTAAGGGTGCTGCCGGCGGCGATGAGGTGCGCCTCCGTCACCTGGCTTTCTACATCGGGAACGCAGAAATGGGCGCGAGCGACGTCCTTTTTCTCGGCCAGGCGGGGCTTGTACTCCTCGATGGCAGGGAGGTCCATCAGACCCTCCTCGAAGATCTGGTCGCGAGTGTAGAGCAGCCGCTCCTCCCGCTCCGGGTGAGTGGGCGAGATGGCCCAGTCAAAGGCGGGGAAGAATATGAGCCCGGTCTTGCCGGCCTTGCCAATGGAAGACATTTCAGCAACCCCCCCAGGATGGCAAAAGACCTGCAGGAATTTCCATTCGCACGTCCATCAGCCTTCCCACTGTTGACCAGCCTCGAATCATATTGAAAAACTCGCTGTAAGTAACCTCGGCTTCGCTTGCATACTCGCCGATGCCCAGGCGCGCCGCCCGCTCGGCTAAGAGCCGCCGGGCCAGACGCCCTGCATCCTCAGGAGTCATCTTTTGGTCTGTCACCCGGCCCGTGAGGCCTTCTTCGGCCACAGAAAACTCACCTTTCTCCGTGTCGATATGCAGGTTCAGGGTTAAGGTGGGCCGGGCCACCGCTGCGCCAATGGCGTTGGCCACAGACGCATACCCGGGCACAATGGCCGCGGCTTTGAGCCGGGCGGCCACCAGCGGCACGAGGAGAGGAGCTCCTCCGCCCACACCTACAACGCTCTGGGCAGAAAGCATCTCTTTTTTCATGATCTCCCATATACGATAGGCGGGCTCCTCCGTCCATTCCCGGAACATCTCATTGACCTCAAAGACGATCTTGTCCACCACGGCATCAACCACCTTTTGGGCAGCCTCCTTCGCAGTGCAGCCCAAACCCTCAGCCACGATCTGCATGGCCTCCTCAGCCTTTGCAGCATCGCCTATCTGAGAGAGCCCCAAAACTCGCAACGCATCAGTGGGCGTGGGACCCTTTCCGCCCATGCAAAGCGGCGGACCGTTTCGGTGAGGCCCGACGGTCAGAGCATGGCAGGAGACGGCAACAGCACTGTCGCCACCGATGGCCACCGACTTGACGGCAAAGGCCCGCACATGGGTAAGAAGAGAGCCAACCCGCGCCCCTTTGGCTGAGAGGAGTGGCTTGCCGGAAAGGATGAGCGCCAGATCAGTGGTGGTGCCGCCAATGTCCACGACTACGGAGGTCCGGCCCGCCTTCGTCAGCGCCAAAACGCCCATAATACTGGCAGCGGGCCCGGAGAAGATGGTCTCCACAGGCATTTGCAGCGATTTATCCAGAGGCAGTGTGCCGCCGTCTGCCTTGAGAATATAGACGGGAGACGAGATCTTGCGCTCCTTCAGAGCAGCAGCCACGTCTTTGGCAAAGAGCTCATAGCGGTCTTTGGTGGCAGCCGTGAGCATGGTTGTCGCCGCCCGGCGGGGGAAGTTGAGCTGGCCGGAGACTTTATGGCCCAGCTCGATCTTGCCGCCTGGCAACGCAGCGGCCAGGATCTCGCCAACCTTCAGCTCGTGGGCATGATTTCTCTGGCAGAATTTTCCTACGACGGCCACGCGGGAGAGGCCCTGGGTCCGGATCTGGGATGCAGCCTCTTTGATCTGGGATTCCTTGAGCCGATCGATCTCTTTGCCACGGAAATCTATAGCGCCGTCTAAGATGATGCTCTTGCCGAGCGCGTAGTCCTTGGGATTGGTTCCCGGTCCCGGTATGAGCACCAAAGCCACAGGATCGGTCTTGCCCTCTGCGATCATATTAGTAATCAGTGTAGTGCTCAGGACCACTCGCTCGATCTTGCGAGTGTCGATGCCCTGCACCAGCTCGTCCAAAGCTGCCAGGAGGCACTTCAACAGGTTATCGTGATTTGTAGGCACATATGCGGTCTTGACAACCTTATTGCCGTCCACGACAACGGCATCAGTGGTGGTGCCGCCCACATCAATTCCTATAAGCATTTTCATCTCGCCTTTCGCTATGCGCTAATACTTAGGAGGTATATCGGCTTTGTGGTCTTTTTTGACTTTGGTTAGATGAATACTTTTATAGGGATTTGCGTAGGAAGTAAAGCTATGGGACCTATTATTCCCGCGGTAATCGTGATCATCCTGGCCGCGCGGGGCATGCTTGCGGTTTCTGGCTCATGTGCGAGTGAATATCCTGCATCGGGCAACGTTACAGGATTTTATGGATTGGCAATTGATTATAATATTCAGGGCCTGAAAATAACGGAATTTCAGGATTGGCGGAGAGTTTTAACCGGATACCCAACAGGCAGCAAAGTTGCAATTATTATGAAGAGAATCCCTGGTGGCAGGTGGACCTGGGGACCAGGAATCGTTTGAGTTATATTCTCCTCTACAACAGACAGAATTGCTGCATAGTGTATAAATATATTAATATTATTTCTTCCATTAATTTATTACCACATTAATGGCACCCTTTCGGTTTAGGAACCCATCAGTCCATGCATTTTGAACTACGATACGCTTTCCTAAGTAACTATCCACATCTCTCGTAGAGACGCCGTTTAAGGAAGCATATGATTCAGAGCTTATTGGTCCAAGTGCATAGAATGATTGTGTTGCTTTCGTCTTGCCAAAGCTCGCATATGCGCAGGCTTTCATATTGCTGTAGTACGGGTAAGGAGTATACAAAGATTTCAGGATTGATTTAACGTAGGATTTATCAAAACTTCTTTCTCTAGCTGCCAAATTGATCAATATTTTCCCCTCTGGTGCAGCAGCTCTGGTAGCCTTCTGTTCGACACTTGCAGAATCAGAAGTAGCGTAAGCGCTGACAAAATAGCCAACTAGATTGGCTTTGTTAATGGAATATCGGCTAGGCGAATCAACATACATCTCTGCTTTTGCCCATTCGCCCTTGAAATCCTTCGCATTCGCAAAAACATAGATGTTGTCTGCAATTTGAGATGTCAAAGATTCTGTAACCAATGCATAAGGGTTATTTGACATGGTAAATTCGTAATCAGTCTGTGCATATCTGCCCGTAACTGAAAAGCCTGCATCTGCGTAGCCACCACTTTTCCCCCTGACCTGACGAAACCCTGTGACCGGGCCATCTGCATGCAGATGGTTACTCATTTTGCCTTGATCTGTATTGAGCACAATATGTTGCTCTACGACATCGTCAAGTCCTGCGGCAAATGTTGTAGTAGCTCCTAATCCAGAATTGGCATTGCCCCCCGTAACGCTTATGCTGATTCCATATACACCTTGAATAAAGAAATACAATATCGACAGAGATATCAGAATCATTTTAACTTTGGCCATTAGAGATATACCCCTTTATTCATGATATATAACATCACCATTGATTATTTAAATATACCTCTGAAAAATTTTGGATTGAGAAAAATCCGATATTTTTGAGCAAGCGAAAAGTCTGATAAATAGAGATGATCGATACTCTGGCCGTGACCATTGCCATCAGGCACATTATCTCCCGAAGACGCCAGACCGCTCTATCTGTGCTGGCAGTAGCCTTAGCTGTGAGCATATCGGTTATCTTCACCTCGCTTGTCACCGGCCAGCAGCAGATCCTCACAGATCCCGTGAAAGAGAAGCTACCCCATGTCGTTGTCAAGCAAGAGCCGGGTGAGAAATTCATTCACCTTAGACAAGAGCAACAGATCTAACCGTAACCGGCATCTTTCTTACAGATGCTGTCGAGATAAGCCTACAGGACATTGCCCTGGCCCTGAACTTCATCGCCGGAATTTATCCGGCCTATACAGCCACGAGGCTTGATCCCGTGGAGGCGATAACAAGTGAGTGATGACATAATTGTGCTCAAAGACCTGAGCAAGATCTATGGAAACGGCGTAGAGGTAAGGGCCTTAGACGGCGTCAGCGTCAGGATCAAGGCGGGCGAGTTCGTGGCCATTGTGGGCCCCAGCGGCAGCGGAAAGAGCACGCTGCTCAACATGATCGGCCTTCTGGACACACCAAGCGTTGGCCAGATATTTCTCAAAGGGATAGATGTCAGCAGGGCCAGCCCGGAAGAGCGAGCAAGGCTGCGCAGTCAAGAACTGGGCTTCGTCTTTCAGTACCATCACCTCATCCCGGAGTTCTCCGCTTTAGAGAACGTCATGATGCCCATGCTCATCGCCAAGAAGAGCAAAGCGGTCGCGAAAGAGAGGGGCCTGGAACTCCTGTCTGCAGTGGGCCTGGCCGATCGGCGAGACAGTCGGCCCAATCAGCTCTCCGGCGGCCAGAACCAGCGAGTAGCCGTGGCCCGGGCCCTGGCCAACGGGCCGTCCATCGTGATCGGCGATGAGCTGACCGGCAACCTGGACACAAAGACCTCCGACCTCATCTATAACCTGCTGCGGGAGCTGAACCGAAAGATCAACCAGACCTTCATTCTAGTGACGCATGACATGGCTTTGGCGGAGAAGACGGACCGCATCCTGCGCATTGTGGACGGCAAAATCGTCTGCGAGATGATGCGCAAGGAGGGTGGCTTTGTCACCGGCGAGAGCTGTGATCAGTGAGAGGACGGCGGCAAGATTAAGAGAGCATAGAATTGATAAACTCCCAGGCTATGCCATAAAGCAGAGGAATTATATGAGTAAGAGATCTATCCAATTTGCAGGCGTTCTGTTCATGTTAGCTGCCATCCTCGCCGTCTCCGCTCAGGAGAACACGACGACTTTGAATAATGCTACCGTGAACAACACAACGTTGCTCAATAACACTACATTTAATGCCACTACAAGCGAACCTGTGAGTGTGCCAGCCAATGAAACCGTGATTGAAGCTCCGATTTTGCCGACCGAGACGGCTAATGAGACCGCACCCACCGTTTCTGCGGAAAATGAGTCCGCCCCGACGGCAAGTGAGATTATTCCGGCCCAAAATGAGACTGCACCTGCCCAAAATATCACTCTGTCAGAGAATGTCACGGCCTTTGCAGAGCCGGTTAGCTCAATTCCTGCGGTCTTGCAGCCAGGAGCAATGCAGATAGAATCGCCCCAAAGAACCGTCTTTGCCATTGGCGGCAGCGGAAGGTCTCCGTCTCTCTTCCCAATCGACGGCAACGCCCTGGCCCAAGGGGCTTACGAAGTCGGCCTGCCTGCCAAGACGATAATGGACCTGAGCGCTTTGCCGTTTTTCGTCAACAAAATATAAATCACTGCATCAATATTGCAGACAGATTCCTGGGCGTCCCCAGGATTTTATTTATTTTTGAGAGATGATATATAGAGGAATGGTTAATTTGATATGCTCCTAAGCTATCTTCCCCGACTGAGGACAAACATGAATAAGCAATTCATATATTTAACAAGCATTCTGGTTCTGGCAATGGCGGCGTCAATTGCCGCGACCGCTCAGGAGAGCAATGCTACCGCGAATAATACCACACTGAACAACACCACTTTAGATAATGCGGCGGTAAGCATAGACAGTCCGACAGGACAGAATTCCACTCAGGTAAATGATTCTGCAGATGCGGCATTAAATATTGGCGCAGCAAGTCACACCACTCAGAATCTAAGCACCGTGAACGACAAACCGGTTGTAGTCGCGGACATCAGCGAGATGGCCGGTGTTGCTCCCATGGTTACCGCAGGTGCCTCCTCCGCTCAAGCGGCCAGCGAGCCAGCAAGTTCATTCAAGATTGGAACAGGTGTAGGTGGCTTGGATCCGCTTAATCCCAAGCATGCAGAGGTTGAGACCCTGAAGCTGGGCATTGCCACCAAGCCCATGCGAGAAACAGGAAAGATGTACTTCGTCTGTGACATTGTGTGATATTATAAAAACTAGGGAGAAACGCGGGGGCAAAATGCCCCTCGCTCTG
>JALNZQ010000034.1:4513-16896 GCA_023229165.1 Methanothrix sp. | reverse complement strand
GGCGCTCAGCCGTATCGATCAATTCTTGCCTTCTTTCTTCAGGGCCTTTTGTAATTCGTTTCATCTTTTGCACAGGTTGCACCAAAAATTCTCACCCTGATATCGGTTCATTTGATCGAATTTTCCTAATGCTTGATACTTTCGCGGCTATTCTTTATCTTTTACTGGCACCACTAGAACCGGCACATGGGAGTGGCGCACTACTTTCTCTGCTACGCTGCCAATGAGGAACCTTGCAAGACCGCTCTTTCCGATGGTGCCCAGCACAATCAGATCAAATCCCGGATCTCTGCAAAGCTTGAGCAGCTCCTCACCGGGATCACCCTCGGCTATCACCCTTTCATAAGCAACTCCTGCATCCCGGGCCATATCCTCGATTTCCTCCAACGCCTCGCCGCCTTCCTTGAACATGAGTTCCATCAGATTGTCTTTAAGACCGGGCATTGACGCATAGCCGGGAAGCTGAGCCAGTCTCTGCACATCCACAACATAGACGGCCGTTACCAAGGCTCCTGTTGTTTTGCCTATACCTACGGCCATCTTCGCAGCACGCATGCTAGTCTCGGATCCATCCGCAGCTATCAATATCTTTTTCAGCATAATCTCACTTCTATTCATTGAGCTTTCGCCAGGAATCGGTCTTGTGCCAGTGTATTCGTTTTCAGCTCTCGCCTCTCTTTTTCACTTAAGAGGCAGCCACATGAGCCATCCTCAGACAAAGCACAATTGCAGGGCTCGATATGAATGGTCACGGCAGTTCCCGGATAGTGCTGTTTGATGGAACATGTAATCATGTCGGCAATGCGATGTGATTCGTCCACGGACATCGATGCATCGACCCGGATATGAAATTCCACGAAACGAATGGCTCCCGCTTTTCGCGTGCGCAGGCGGTGAAATCCTCGAATGGTTGGAGCGAAAGCCCTTATGTGCTTGCGCACCTCGTCCACCTCTTCGGAGGGAAGACCCACATCCACCAGATCGCGTGCGGATTCAACAGTCAGATGATACGCAGCTCTTATGATCAGCAGAGCGACTCCAATCGCGGCCACTGGATCCACCCATCGCAAATCTACTCCGGGAAAGACAAATCCGCCTGCAAATATGATAGCCAGGCCGCCGAAAACACCAAGCGAAGTGTATACGTCCGTTCGCAGATGCCATGCATCCGCCATCAGAGCTACAGAGTCCGTTTCTTTGCCCACCAAAAAGAGATTCTTGGAGACGATTATATTCGCCACGGCGGAAATCAGCATGACTGCAATGCCTAGCCATGCTTCATCCATAGGCTCGGGATTTCTCAGTTTTTTCAAAGCCTCAAAGATTATCCAGCCTGCCGCAAGGAAGATAAGCAGAGCTTCGACGGTTCCTGAGATATTCTCAACCTTGCCGTGTCCAAATGGATGATCCTCATCGGCCGGTTTGCCGGATTTTCTTACGGCAAACATTGCAATGATGGCCGCCAGCAGGTCCACACTCGAATGGATGGCCTCGGATATAACTGAGACCGATCCGATCATCATTCCTACAACAAGCTTGAGAATCACAAGTCCGGCATTCGAGGTTACTGAAAGCAAAGCCACATTTGATTTTCTTCTATTTCTTTCTGCATCACGAATTTCCATGTATCTTTCCCTTGCTTGACTGACCGTCAGTCAACATATTAGTATATAAACCTGCTCCATGTGAAGAAGACCGGTGCGAAATGCCCGGGACAAAAAAGATTGGAGACTGCTGCAATTAGGTTCTTCGCCGAATTATGCCAACCGCAGCCAGCGTGGCCAATATGGCTAAAGCAGCCTCAAATCCAGGTTGCTGTTTAATCTGTTCGCTTACCTGCTTTTTCAGCTCCTCGGTTGCCTTTTGTTGAAGCTGCTCGGGAGTGAGGTTCTGACTTATCTGGTTGATTTTTGCCGTTGCTTGCACCGTCAGATTATCTTTGGTGGCATTGAGATCTTGGGCGATGTGCTCCTGGGTTAGATTTCCTTCAAGAACATGTTGAACAGCTTTCTCCTGAAGCTGCTGTCCGGCAGTATTCATCTGTTCCTGGAGTGAACTGGCAGCAGCCTCGAAGGGATTTTGGGCAGCTGCCGTTGAGAATATTGCTAAAATATACGCCATTAGTATTAAATACAAAAACTTCATGTCTCTTATCACCAATTTTTCGAGCTTTTTTCAATACCCTCCGAATAACTATCGTTAACCTAAAAGGCTTTCGCTTCATATTCATTACTAATCAAAATATTCGCATTAGCAAAAGCTAAATAGCCAGGCCGGAAGTACCTCATTCGATGTTCTCCGGCTGGGATGAATACAACCTCATAAACAAGCAACTCGCCGAACTGGTGAGAAGCCTGCCAAATTCTCCCCTGGGAGAGATAATCAGCTATGTGCTTTCCTCATCGGGAAAGAGGGTTCGACCCCTTATCCTGATATTCTCTGCACAGGCAATGGGCAAAAGCGCCGCTTCGGCCATGAATGCGGCTATGGCCATTGAGCTGGTGCATGCCGCCTCCCTGGTGCATGACGACATCCTGGACCAGGGGTTAGAGAGAAGAGGCTCCCCCAGCACGCTGCAGCGTTTTGGTCCGGAAGCCTCTCTTCTCGCCGGGGACTGGCTCATATCTCGATCTATCGAGTTAATATCTCATTATAGTCAGCAGGTAATAAGCACATTTGCCTCCGCCTGCATGGACATGTCGGAAGGAGAACTGATGGATTTGTCGTCCGCCTCAACCCCTGATGATTACTATCAATGCATCTCTAAGAAAACCGCCTCTCTCTTTTCCGCATCCGCCAAGATAGGCGGACTGATAGCCGGAGCTAATGAGGAGGATGCGGCCTGGCTGGAGAGTTATGGGATGCACCTGGGTCTAAGCTATCAGGTACTCGATGACCTGGAGGAATTCCTGGGGCTGGATCAAGGAAAATCGTCCAAGAAAATTTCAGTTACCCTTCCCATAATCTACAGCAAGCAGTATCCGGATAATGTCGCAAGGCAGATGTGCATTAAGGTCATTGATGATCACAGCAGCCTCGCAAAGAAAGAACTTTATCTCTCATCAGGACGCGATGATATGTTATCTCGCCTGGAGAGCATCGTGGACGAGATGACGCACCGGGGACTAGAGAGATGCAGATTGCAAAAAAGCCTCTGCTGAGGGTCGAGGCTTCAGCCGAAGGAAGGGGCATCAGGCTGAGCGCCAGTGGAGCGCTCGCGCCCCTGGCCAGACCAGTCATGGACAGGATCAATAAGATCTTCATTGATGAAAAGCCCATAAGCTGTGGCCCGGATAAGTTCATCTTCTCCACCTGGATTCCGCCCGCTCCAAGCGTTGCCTTTGACCGCATGCTCTCCGCCCAGGTGGCGGCTTTAACTCGCCGCCCTGTTCCCGATCAGTTTTCCATAGCAGTCATGAGGGCCTGTCCCAACGACTGTATCCACTGCAGTGCCCCCTCTCGCCAGGGAGAGATACTGGAAAGCATTGTCGTAAAAGATGCCATATCACAGGCCATGGATATGGGTTCTTATCTCATAACTTTCGACGGGGGCGAGCCCATGCTGAGAAAGGATCTGCCCGATCTGGTCTCCTCCGTAGACGAGCGGGCCGTTGCCACCTCATTTACCAGCGGCTATCATCTCACGACCGAAAAGGCGAAGCAGCTCAAGCAGGCCGGACTTTATGCCGTGCGAATCAGCATCGACAGCCCCTTTGAAAAAGAGCACGACCGTGTACGAGGGCGCGCTGGTGCCTACAGTGATGCGCTCGATGGCGTCAAAAACGCACTGGAAGCCGGCCTCCTGGTAGATCTCTTTATGGTAACATCTCCACATAACATCGACCATCTTGAAGATGCTTTTTCGCTGGCCACGGACCTGGGCGTGCATGAACTCTCCTTTTACGAGATCGTGGCCGTTGGACGCTGGGCATCACATGAGGATGAGGTGCTGACCTCAGCCGATGTCCTGCGCCTCGAGCGCTTCCACAAGGAAAAGAACCGGGGCCCAGGCCCCAGGGTCTCGGCTCTGCCCTATCTCCTCGGCCCGGAGATGTTCGGATGCTTTGCCGGAAGAAGGTGGATTCATGTGGACGGCGCAGGCGAGGCCTTGCCCTGCGCTTACATGCCGCTCTCCTTTGGGAATATCAGAGAGTTGAGCCTGAAGGAGATCTGGAAGGAGATGACCCGCTATCAATGGTTCCAGGGACGGTGCTCCTGCCAGATGAGAGATCACGAGTTCAGAGAGGCGCACCGCAATATATTGGGGAAATAGCAAAAATGATCAATTGGAGAAATATCTTGTTAATGCTGGCCGCTATTGCCTGCATTATGATTGGTGCCCTCGCGGCGCCATCGCCAAGAGTCATAGTACCGGCCGGCATGGACCTGTCCCTGGATGGAATGCAGATATCCGATCCGGAGCACACTGCAGAATATCTGGAGAAGATGGGCGGCACAGCCCAGCCCGGCCTGCAGACATATGGCCGCAATCTGGCGGGCAATTGGAGCTTTGAGCTGAGAAACATGAAATCCTTGCCCATCGGCGACATTGAGCTGCGACTCTACCAGTCGGAAGCGGCTCTCTTTGGCACAGGAGTCTTCAAGCAGGGCCTAAACCGGCAGATGGCCACTGCAGAGGGCTCTCTTCTGGAAGGAAACGCCATGATCCTCAACATTGTATCTCAGGACAGCGTCTTCCTCTACCGAATGACACTCAACAGCGCTGACGGCAACAGCACATCAGGAGCCTTCACCCTCTACCTGCCCACGGGCGAGGCACCGGTGAAAGGTACGATCTTTGGCGGCAGAAGCGATGCGCGAAGGATCAGCTGAAAAATATAAATCTAAATAAAGTTCAAGAAGCGTTCTGCTTCCCCCTGATTTTTGTCTCTTGCTTTTTTTTGTCATTCAGATTCCCAGGGCCAGCCGCAACGTATTGCGCACCGCCGGTGCCAGGCCCAGGGTGATCAGGGTCAGCTTGGTGAGATTTCGCAGGGACGGCTCCTGCAGAGATTTGTCGATCATGTAGAGCATGGGCAATAGGATCGCCAGCTTGAGAGGAAACATAATAGCAGCGGAGCCGGTCAGGTTTATGAGAAAAGTGGGAACGACGTGCTTTTCGTAGTAGAAGAACCAGTCCACACCGAAGTAGGTTGAGCTGGCGTCCAGCATATGGGCGTAGATGATCATTTGATTGAATCTTTCGTCCAAAAACTTCAGAGCGGACAGATGACGCCCGCAAATGAGGATGCCTCCTGCGAGGGCCGAGCCCATCAGGAAGACGGCGGCTATGACCCAGGAGTTCTTAAATCCGAGCGTGGAAAGAACGACCAGATTGAAAAATGTCCAGAGTAAGCCGAAGGCGGCATATTTTGCATGAAACTTCTCGCCCCAGATCTTCCGGGTGATGATCAAGCAGGCAGCCGTAATTAGAAAGACCAGGAAGAATATGAGCGGCGTGATTAAAAGATATCTCCATGGCGCAGGAACAAGATTTGCGTCCTCGATCACCCGCAAGCTCGAACCAGCCAGGACGTAAGGCAGGGTAGTGATCAGCAGCCGCTCATCCATCAAAAGATCCCAGCGGCCAAACAGTTTTATCAGGCCAAGTATGGCCAGTCCCAGGATTATCGCCCATGTGATGGTATCCACGGAATTGTAGCTGGTATCGTAGATTATGGGATCGATGTAGTACTTTTGGACAAAGTCGGCAAGACTGGAAAAGTCGACAAGGTCGTTCACATCAATGTCTTGTACGGCCTCATATTTCAGGCAAACCGTGTGCCAATTATCCCCTCATTTAATGCGGCGGCGGAAAGTATTTATATAGCAGAAGTAAAAAGCATCATGTCCGTTTTCTGATTTTAGTTGAGGTAATTAGATGGTCGAGGTGTTCAAAGGTACAACTACGGTAGGTGTACTCTGCGATGGAGGTGTAGTCCTTGCATCGGAGAGCCGTGCTACCATGGGCAGCTTCATAGCCAGCAGCAGCGCCAAGAAGATTTATCAGGTCGATGACCTGGTGGGTCTGACTACGGCTGGTGCGGTAGGGGATGCTCAATCACTGGTCCGGATGGTTCAGGTGGAGGCAAGGCTCTACAAGATGCAAAGAGGCGAGAGCATGACAGTTAAAGCTGTAACTTCCATGCTGGCCAATATACTCTCTTCTCGTCGCTACTATCCCTTCATGGTGCAACTCGTCATGGGCGGAGTAGACAGATACGGCCCCAAGATTTATTCGCTTGATGCATTGGGCGGGCAGATCGAAGAGCGTGAGGTTGTGTCCACCGGTTCAGGATCTCCCATCGCCTACGGCGTCTTGGAATCCATGTACAAGCCCGGCATAAGCATTGAAGATGGAACGGTGCTGGCTGCCAGGGCAATTCATAATGCCATGAAACGCGATTCCGCGTCAGGCGATAAAATCGAGCTCGTCAGAATCACAGATAAATATCAGGAGGTAGGCGAGCCGGAGTTTTCAGAGATTATGAAGCTCCTTTAATCTTTTTTGGATGTGTTCTATTGTCTGTAGAAGAAGTACTTTTTGAGCTCAAACGCAAGGTGCAGAGCAAGCTGCCTCCGGACATCAATGTCACGGGGCTGGAATTCGAGGGTCCGGAGCTGGTCATTTATACCGACGACCCCAAGAAACTGGCGGACGATGGCGATATCATACGCAACCTGGCCAAGGAGCTTCGGAAACGCGTGGTGGTACGCCCAGACCTGAAGGTATTGGCGGAACCTGAAATCTCCATAACCAAGATCCAGGAAGTTGTGCCTAAGGAAGCGGTTCTCACCAACTATTACTTTGACGGTGAGACCGGAGAAGTGCAGATCGAAGCGGAAAAGCCGGGCCTGGTTATAGGTCGCCATGGCGCAACACTACGCGAGATAACCAAGCTGATCGGCTGGACACCCAAAGTGGTCCGAACTCCACCGGTACGCTCGACGACCATCGCGAACATTAAGGATTATCTGCGCAGTGTGCAGACGGAGCGAAAGAGCATCTTGCGCACGGTGGGCCGGAAGATCCACCGAGATATAGCTTCCAAGGATCAGTGGGTTCGAATCACCACACTGGGAGGCTGTCGCGAGGTAGGCAGAAGCTGCATGCTTCTTTCCACTCCCGAGTCGCGCATCATAATCGACTGCGGCGTAAACGTGGGATCGGACGACTCAGCTACGCCGTATCTCTACGTGCCAGAGGTCTATCCACTAAATCAGATCGATGCCGTAGTCTTGACGCATGCTCACCTGGACCATGCCGGCCTTGTTCCCATGCTCTACAAATACGGCTACGAAGGGCCTATTTACTGCACTCCGCCTACCAGGGATTTGGCTGTGCTTTTGCAGCTCGATTATATTGAGATAGCCGGACGCGAGGGAAAGAGGTCGCCATACGATTCTGCAATGGTTCGTGAGGCCCTCAAGCATACCATTACCCTCAACTACGGTGATGTAACCGACATTGCTCCCGACACCAAATTGACAATGCACAATGCCGGCCACATCCTGGGCTCCTCCATTGCCCACTTCCACATTGGAGACGGCCTTTACAATGTAGCCTTTACCGGAGACCAAAAGTTCGAACGAACCAGGCTCTTCGATCCGGCAGTATGCAATTTCCCGAGATTGGAAACACTTGTGACAGAGGCTACCTACGGAGGGACTAACAGCATTCAACCCTCTAGGAAAGATGCAGAAATCACTTTGATGAACGTGGTCAAGGAAACCATCAGCAAGGGCGGCAAAGTCATCATTCCAGCCTTCTCTGTGGGCCGCAGCCAGGAGGTCATGGTTGTCCTGGAGGAAGCCATCCGAAAGAAGGTCATAGATGAGGTGCCAGTCTGTCTGGACGGAATGATCTACGAGGCTACCGCTATCCACACCACATATCCCGAGTACCTCAATAACGATCTTCGGGATCTCATATTCCACAAAGGAATCAATCCCTTCCTGGCCCAGTGTTTTGTGAAAGTGGAGAGCCCCAAGCAGAGGACGGAGATAATCGAAGGGCCGCCCTGTGTGATACTGGCGACAAGCGGCATGCTCAACGGTGGGCCGGTTCTTGAGTATCTCAAGCGACTGGGCCCGGATGAGAAGAATACACTGGTAATTGTAGGATACCAGGCAGAAGGAACTTTAGGAAGGCGCATTCAGAAAGGATGGAAGGAATTGCCCCTTTCCGTAGAGGGCAAGACCCAGACGGTGAAGATTAACCTTGAGGTAACCACGGTGGACGGCTTTTCCGGACACTCCGATCGTCAGCAGCTCATGGAATACATGCGCCGCATCTATCCCAAGCCAGGCCGGGTCCTCACCAACCACGGCGAAGAGGGCAACTGCCTCGATTTAGCCAGCTCCATTTACAAAAGGTACAGGATACCGACCATGGCGCCCATGAATCTGGAGACGATAAGGCTGATTTGATGATATTCAAAAGCTTTATCAAATTAGAGAGATAATACTAATGCGAGGTTCTTTGTGACGGGAAAGAGAACGCGGATCATCAACGATCCATCAGATCTGGTCCCATTATTGCAGGCCTTCGGCTCCGATGTCCATAAGAAGATCTTCGACGAATTGAGTCGAGAATGGCATACTGAGCGTGAGCTGGCAATGCTTATCGGCGACGAAGCAAGCGTTCACAGAAGCGTGGCACTACTGCGAAAGAGCGGCCTTATCGAAACCAAGTGGAGGGTGCCAGAACCAGGAGCAAGTCCCGAGAAAGAGTATCATTCCACGTACTCTCGCGTGCAGGCCAGCTTCGGCGCTACCATGGAGGATCTCAGTGAGTTGATCAGCCTTACCTTCATGTCCGACGAGGAGCTGCGTACAGTGATCGAGAAGTTGCAGACGATGGTCAATGGCGGCAATAATAGTCTATCCAACCTTTCTCGAGAGCTGGGACTCAGCCAGATATTTATTCGCGGCGTGGCCAAGAGAGCGGAGGGCCTCGCTGTGAGGGGCCAGCGCATTGAGCCTTACGTTGAGGACTTTTAAATGGCGAGTGTGCTACAGAGCAAGCGTGAAAGCTCGCGTTTTCAGATTCTAGTGGAAATCGCCGCCCATCAGCCTAACCTTCGACAAAAGGAGGTGGCTGAGAGTCTGGGCGTAACTCCCCAGGCCATATCCGAGTACATCAAGGAGTTGGTAGTGGATGGGTTGGTGACCACGGATGGGCGAATGCGTTATCGCATCACCAAAGAGGGAGTGGAGTGGTTGCTGGAGAGTGCCGCTGAGCTGAAGCGATATGCACGTGTGGTGATGGAGGAGATCATCAGCCATGTTTCTGTCTGGGCGGCCATCGCTGAAGCTGATCTGGCGGAGGGCGAGCGGGTATCCCTGGAGATGCGCGGCGGCCTTCTTTATGCCAATAAAAAAGAAGGAATAGAGGCGAGCGGAGTTGTCATTGGCGACGCAAAGGCCGGAGAGGATGTGGGCGTATCAGACCTGCGGGGACTGATAAGCCTTGATGAGGGAAGGATTATCCTCTGCAAGGTGCCGCGAGTGCAGAATGGTGGCTCCGGCAAGGTTGATTTGTCGGCGCTGCATTGTCAGCTCGCTAAAGTGAAGAATGTGGGCTGCCTTGGTATCGAGGCATTGGTGTCGCTGCGAAAAGTGGGGCGCGAGCCTGATATCATCTTCGGGGCCAAGGAGTTCGCAGTCGAGGCGGCATATCATGGCATCAGCTCCGTGATCGTTAGTGTGGATGAGCAGATTCCGGGGCTTCTTACGCGCTTGGAGTCGGAGGGCCTGAAGTACGAGCTTATAGACCTCACTTTAGGGTAAATATTTTTAAGAATGACTTTTCAGGTTTTGGCTCAGGCGGACCGGTCCCGCATACTATTACTGCCTCAGAGCGGCAGCAAGGTTCTTTTTGAGGGATATCTGCGTTTAAAGGATATGCCCCAGGGACCGAGGGTCTTCAAATTCCTGGTGAAAAAGGGTGATGAGGCCGAGAAGTTCCTTCCTCCCGAGGACGCTTTGCGAATGCTGCGCAAGGCTGCGGCCATCTATCTTGCCCGTGGCGACTGCGTAATGGAAAAGAAGTTCATCGAGCTTTTGGCGTCTTATCAGCTCGGATACAGGTTCGTGCAGGTCTGCAATCATTGCCTCGGCCAGAGAAGAGTCACTTACGTCGAGCAGGATGCTATAACCTACAAGGGCAGGCGCATCTGCGAGAACTGCGCCGCGGCTGAGCTTTTACGCGAGGCGGACTTTAGGGGCCTCAGCCGCCCTGCCAAGGCTCATCTGGCCCGGATCTTGAAGACCAGGAGGAGCCTGGACGATGTGGTTAGCCTGCTATCTTTGCAGAGGCTGGAGCCGGAGCTTACCCGCTTTGACACCATCCCTGCGAGCAAAGAAGAGCCGACTCTTCCTCTGGAGTCCATTGCCCTGCCTAAGGCCCTTAAGGAGCTGCTCATGAAGAGGCTGACCAGGCTTTTGCCGGTGCAGTCCAGGTCGGTGCAGGCTGGCCTTTTGGAGGGACGAAATCAGCTTGTCGTCTCGGCCACGGCCACGGGCAAGAGCCTCATCGGTGAGATGGCCGGAGTCAAGAATCTGATGGAGAATAAGGGAAAGCTGCTCTTTTTAGTGCCGCTCGTGGCGTTGGCCAATCAGAAGTTTGATCAGCTTAGCGCATACAGGGAATTGGGCTTTCAAACATCCATCCGAGTGGGCGTAAGCCGCATTCGTTTAGGAAAGGGGCGCAATATTCCCCAGAGCCTGAGCGCAGACATCATCGCCGGAACTTACGAGGGCATAGACCAGGTGATTCGCACCAAGAAGAGTCTGGGGCGCGTGGGCACAGTCGTCATCGACGAGGTTCACATGCTGGAGGATGCCGAGCGCGGCCATAGGCTGGCGGGCATGATCGCCCGGCTGAAGAACGCTGCCCCAAAAGCCCAGTTCATCTTCCTCTCTGCCACAGTGGGAAACCCGGCCGCTTTAGCCAAACGCCTGGGAGCAACGCTGGTGGAGTATTCATTGCGACCGGTGCCAATCGAGCGGCACCTCATCTTTTCCTCCGGGCCGGAGAAGCGTAAGCTCCTCCGGGAGCTGTCCAAAGAAGCGCAGGCATTGACATCCTCCACGGGCTACCGGGGCCAGACCATTATATTCACCAATTCCCGAAAGAACTGCTACAACTTGGCCGATGCCATTCCCGGCGCTGCCGCCTATCATGCCGGCCTGCAGTATCCCGAGAGAAAGAAGGTCGAGGAACTATTCGGGGCGGGAAAGATTCACACCGTGGTCACCACGGCTGCTCTGGCTGCCGGCGTGGACTTTCCCGCCTCGCAGGTGGTCTTCGAGTCTTTGGCCATGGGCATCGAGTGGCTGAATGTGCATGAGTTCAACCAGATGCTGGGCCGGGCAGGGAGGCCGGGCTACCATGACAAGGGCCTGGTCTACATCCTTGCCGAGCCGGGACGGCGTTTCTCTTCCGGGCGCAGCGAGTCGGAGGATGAGATGGCCCTGGCCTTGCTAAACGGCCAGATGGAGGACGTGGCACCGGAGTTTTCCGAGGCGCAGCAGCAAGAGGAGGTGCTGGCCAATGCCGTAGCCGCCCGCTCACGAGAAGAGCTGGAGCGGCTGCACGCCCTTACCGTGGGCCTGGATGACCTGAACAGCTCACTCGCATCCCTGGAAAAGGCGAAGCTGGTGAAGGGCATAATCCCAACGCGCCTGGGCGAAGCGGCAGCAGCCCATTTCCTCGCCCCGGAGCAGGTGGACAGCATTGTCCGCTTGCTCGCCAAGGGCAAGAGCCCCCTGGAAGTGGCGGTGGCGCTGGAGAGCTTTGAGGCCCTTTACCTCAAGTTTGCCGAGCGCATCTCCATCAAATTGCACATGCAGATCTCCCAGAGAGCGCTGCACGGCTCCTTTTTGGATCTGCTCAGCAGCGCCGACCTGCGAGAGCTGGATAACAAGCTGCAGAGGTACTGCATGGACTTCTCCCGCGACTTTTTGCGCTGCACCTGCAAGGAGTCGCCCTACTGCGGCTGTGTCCAGAAGAGCATATCGCTGCGCATCCTGGATCTGCGGGCAGAAGGCAAGAGCCCGGATGGGATCATCGAGAGCTTCTCCGACCGGTACGGCATGTACGCCTACCAGGGAGATCTCATCAACTGGCTGGATCAGATGGTGCGCTACCTGGAGGCCATCGAGTCGGTGGCGCGGGTGCTGGGCAAAGAGGCGGCGGCCCGGGAAGCCGCGGAGAGGAAGAAGAGGGTGGTGGGGGAGTAAGTACTGCGATAAAAATTAATAGAATCACTATGGTATGGACCTGCAGAACTACCCAACAATTAGCCTCACAATTACGGACTAGAATTATCCACTTCAATGAAGCCATTTTGTGTCTATAAAGCAGCCTATTTCGATCA
>JALNZQ010000034.1:0-4503 GCA_023229165.1 Methanothrix sp. | reverse complement strand
AACAACTAAACTAATATCCATCCAGGTTAAGATACCTACTTAGGATTTCGTTTAATCGCTTCGCTTTGGCGTCTAACTAATCCATACAAATTTTTTTGAAGTCGCAACCAGAACAACCATTCACCCGATCCAAATTGCCTTCCCGTATTTGACGGCCCGCAACCACTACCTTAGACTCGATTGCAGCCAAGAGATTATTATCCACAAGCTCCCGTACAGAGGCTCCAACCCCTTCATCCAATTTATAAATTTCAATTAGGTCCGCCGATTCACCTGTGAGCTGTTGATAGCCCAAGGCGTAGAGATGAAGCTGATCATGTGTTACATCATCGTCCTGCGCCCTATCTGTGGACTTAAAGTCGATAATGATGATTTCACGGGTGTCAGTGCGACGAATAAGATCTATGCGGCCGTGCACTACTACTCCTTCAGCTAGCTTAAGCTCGATGCTTTTCTCTGCGTGCTCTATCTTGTCCAGGATGTTACTATTCTCTGCGAAATAGCGTTGTAGGACTTTGTCTGCTTTTGCGCGCATGTCCTTATTGAGCTTACCCCATGCGAATGGTAAGTGGAAGTGATTTTCCAGGAGGGATGGAATTGCCTCCTTCCCTAGATATTCATGATCCAAAGCTCGGCGGTGAACCTCTGCTAGTGCATCATGTAATGACTTTCCGTAACCTATACGTTCGTTGATGCCGGGGTTGAAGCCATAAAGAAAACGCAGCTTGAACTGATATGGACACTCGAAAAAGTACTTTAGTTCACTGAATGTTAGCCCAATCTCCTGACTCTCTTTAGCTAAGCGTGGCTCAATTCGTTCAGGCAATTGACGCATTGGGTCGCTAGTCAGTGCCTTACCTCCTGCCACAAACTCCCGCATGTATGGTGACTCTCGTTTATACATTCGATTATCTTCGGGAGCCCACGTGCAAAACAAGTATTTTTTGCTTCGGGTTAGCGCTACATAGAACAGACGTCGTTCATCCTCATCAGTGCCAAGATATCGCTCCGCACCTACAACGGCATCGATAGGAATAACGTGGTGCCATTGCCGTCCACCGATTTTTTTTGTTGGGAATCTGTTTTTCACAAGGTTCGGCACAAAAACTACGGGAAATTCCATACCCTTGGCTTGATGCACCGTCGTTATTTGAATTGCATCCGGTCTTGCATAGCCAATGTCCTCCGCACCTTCTGGATAATAATCCGGTGCTTGAAACCGCAAAAATTTTGAAAATTCTTCATACATAGACGTTGCTTTAGATTGAAAATGAATTTGCTCATAGTCTGTAATGAGCTGACTGAACTTTCCAAGGTTGTAGTAGATGATTTCGCCTCGTCTGCGATCTAGGTCTTTATCATCAGGGATAGATTCTTCTCTCAAGACGAGCTTTTCTAAGAAACCCAAATATGTGTGCTGCAACGAGCGCTCACTAATCCGCCAACGTTTGGACCAGTCGGCCCGTTCTACATCCAACCAGGAGACTGCATGATCTAAGTTAATTTGCTGTATGCCAAGATCAGCTGTTAGCCATATTTGTTTTAAATCCTCGCTAGTTATTTCATTATTAAGATAATAGAATATTGCCCGAGCAGCTCGAACCTCTTCTGTTTCAAATAGCCGGTTCATGCCTTTTATTACGTATCTAATATCGGCTGCCCTCAGAGCTTCCACTATTGGCTCAGCGCTGTTCTTTACACTCCTTAGTAATATGGCGCAATCGGACCAAGTAAGCCCCCGGACCTCTCCGTTCTCTACAAAAGGCAGGCCATGTAAGGTTCTAATTTTCTCTACGATCCATCTGGCTTCCTCTTGCGGCGAGCTGAATCCTATTGCCAATAGATCGCCATGCTCAAAAACTTGTTTATCCTGGCTAATCATTTGTTTCCCGAGACGGCTCAAATTTCTCTCTGCAACTTGACGGGCAGTCTCCACAATTCCGCGGCTGGACCGAAAGTTTTCCCCCATAGTTACAGGAGTGACGTCAGGGTATCGATCGCTGAATCCGAGAATATTATTTATATCGCTTCCATTCCATTGGTATATAGTCTGGTCATCATCACCCACTACACAAATCTGAGCACCTAATTCATGTAGCAGTTTGATTAATTCCTCCTGAAGTGGATTTACGTCCTGATACTCGTCAACCACCAAGTAGCATATACGTGCTGAGATTTTTTGTCTAAGAACCTGATCTGATTTAAGGCATTGAACCGCCTCTGTTAGAAGCATTGAGTAGTCTAGATATCGCTTTTTGTGCAAGAGTTTTTCATATTTATCCAATGATCGCAGGATCGGGTGGTTATTAAGGGCCGTTTTATTGATTTTGCCCTCTCGAATGATGCTGAGCAATTTCTGATACAATCGGGAATCAGTCCAACGCTTCAATTGCTTGTTATCATGGGTGGTCAAATCAGTTAACCCAGATCCTTTGCTATTTCGGTCAATTAGCAAGCGCTGTTGGACTTCGCTGAGTTCTGTGTATTTGAGAAAACGATGTTCATAGGTTTGGAGCAGATCTAAGCAAAACCCGTGGATTGTCCCTACATACATTTCTGCGAGGCCGCGATCATGTCCGAGTTGCTCCTTGCATAGCCGATGAATGCGATCTTTCAGCTCAGAAGCAGCTTTCTTAGTAAAAGTGAAGGCCACAATATTCTCAGGCTTGATACCTTCTACATATTTTTCCTTTAATATATTTACAATACGCTGCGAAATAACCTGCGTTTTTCCTGAACCTGCGCATGCGATAATTTGAAGATTACCATTCAAATGGTTAATCGCGGTTTTCTGGGATTTTGTATAATTGACCATTATCCCTCTCTAAATCAATCCCAATTAAGGGAGTATTCATGTTTAAGCTTTTGTATGGCTGTAATTTTTGTCTAGACGACGACGAAGTCCGACAGTCTCATTCGCCCACTCAGCCCCGATTCCATGATCCTACTGAAAATTCTCACAAGAATCGATCATATTAAGTGCTTTATGTTACTTACCAGCGCTTTTCAGTAGACTATGTACGCGACCCTTCACGTGAGCAGATAGTTGGACAGATCTCGGCCCACCTGCCCATTGCCATCGGTGACGAGATGAATCATCTCTAAATAGTAGTGAAATAGCTCCGCCTCGCCGCACTCTCGCGCCCCTGAGCACGAGCGCCCTTGGGCAGGAGCGAGTGTCGTGATTAGCGATTCGTCATCGTCCTTCGATGCAAGGGGGCAGTGATGCCCGACTGATCAAGATCATCCCACCTAAATTCTGGCGAGGCTGCGACAGGCGACTGGCTCCCGCCCGCGGGCCTTTGGCCACTGCCGAGAGGCTGCCCAGGGCAGTGCACCGTCTGCGCGTGACTGCGCCTGATCAAGCCAGGATGCGATTATTTTTTTCTTCAGTCAAAAAAAACCTTTGTGCGTCCTTTGTGAGCTTAGTGATCTTTGTGATTATAAGCAGAAAGCTGCATTGCAGATATTCAGTGCTACCTGACCCGCGGTCCCACAGGCCTCCCGCGCCCAGAGCACGAGCGTACGCACCCGCGAGCGGGCCCGGCCGGGCGGCAACCGTGATCACTTCCTCAGCCCGGAGGAGATGGAACTGATCGTCAGGGTGCTTGAAAAAAAGATCCAGAAATGCGATTAAAGTAGATCTTGCAGCTCTTCGAGGCTTAAATCGGCATCATTCAAAATCGCATGCAATGTACCTTTGCGAAGGTCTTTGCTATGAAATGGAACAACTGCAATCTTTTCCGTTCGCTGATTATAGTAATAGTAATGGCTCCCTCTGACTCGTATCAGCTCAAATCCAGCTTTCTCCAAAGCCCTGGCAAGCTTTTGGGGTGTTAATACAGGGAGTTTAGGCATGGGCTTCAACGGAAACGGTGTACTCCAAAACATCGTTATCTGTTGGCACTTTTTTCCCCAAATCTATCAAAGTTTCGATATAGCCTTCTATCGCCTCTTTGGCCATATCAATGGCTTCTTCGACAGTCTCACCAAAGGTAACACATCCTGCCAAAGCAGGCACTATCACGGTATAGCCGCCTTCCTCTTCTTTTTCGAGCCTGATTCGGTAATTCAGAGTCTTCATTGCATTATCATAGGCGGTTTTGCTTATTCAACTTTTGGCTCCGATTTAGAAATTATAGTCCCAATGGGTATCGCCTAAGGCTGGGAGGCTTTCTGTTCCGAAGCCAGGCTCCTCTACCTGCAGATTCCCCGTCCCTCTTGATCCAGCCCCTCACGCACACCGAGCACGAGCGTACGCACACGCCCACGAGCGAGCCCAGCCGGGCGTGCGTGGACATGTGCGTTGGCTGATAAGAGAGCAATGTTTCTTAGTGGTATGAGCTGGCAGCAGTTCTGGCGCTAAGAATTAATGCGTTGAGATGAGTTGATCATCGTGTCGTTCTCTCTGAAGATGCTGCAAAGAATCGAAGCAAGATCGGCTGGACAAGAGATGCTTACCGACCGAGATTTTGAAGGCGTGATCTCAGAAAGCGAAGAGAC
>JALNZQ010000248.1 GCA_023229165.1 Methanothrix sp. | reverse complement strand
TATTTACTACAAGCTTTTTTATGCAGGTACAGCGATTAATTATTCAGTTATTAATAATCTTGGAAAATAAAATATTTTATCTATACCCAATGAATCCCATTGAACAGATGTAAAACAATCTGAAAGATCATATATTTCTTCTTCACTGCATGACATACAAGCATCAATAAAAAAGCTTCCAATATCTGAAACATTACCTGTAATACCAAAACATTCATTTTTTACCAAACCTCTACCTGAATAGTTGAAATATGGTTCAAATCCATTATCTCTTGCTGCTTCTACGATAATTTTTCCAAGACCTTCATTTGAGTTTAATTCAATATTCATGATTAATCCTCTTTCTTTTGTTTTCTTTAATTATACACCTAAAAGTTTAAGAAATCAAGAACTATTTTAATAATCCATAGCCTAAAGTAATTGTTTGTCCACAAGCAGATACTTGATATTCTTCTCCCTTACGTACCTGAATAGCGTTAGCATCCTCTACAATCAACTTTCTCAGTTCTTCAGGTACTTTACCATAGAATTCAAGTTCAAGAGTTCTAAACGAAAGAAAAGCCAATTTTTTATAATCACCATTTTCTTCCCTTGTTCGATCTGCATAGCCTATACCTGTAGAGAAGATAGCACTAAAAAGAGGGTTATTTTCATGTACCCAAACATTTACTACTTCTTTAATAGTTTTATTAAATTTAAAATTATCTACGGGATTAAGATCACCTGTTTTGATTTCGGGAAATTCTTTTGCAAATGTTGACCAAAATGCTGCTATTGCTTTTTCTCTTGCAATCTCAATTCTTTCTTTCGTATTCATTCTCTTTCCCCTTTTCTTATGTTATGTCTTAATTATATCACAAGAAATTAGAAATTTCAAGTATTATTTTTAAAAAGATTTTTATATCTGGAGACACAGTTATAAATAATTAAATTAAATAATATAAACATTAGGATTAATTTTATATTATTTTAAAAAAGCAGGATGAATATGATAAAGATAAAAGAAAATGAAAAAATAGATTTAAAATTAAATACGTTATATAACTGTAATTGCTT
The DNA here is from genome assembly GCA_023229165.1 of Methanothrix sp. Taxonomy (GTDB): domain Archaea; phylum Halobacteriota; class Methanosarcinia; order Methanotrichales; family Methanotrichaceae; genus Methanothrix. The sequence goes on along the minus strand of JALNZQ010000248.1, from coordinate 2,978 downwards.
AGATTTACTTAATAATATACCAGATAATTACGTCGATTTAATTGTTACTGATCCACCTTATTTAATGAATTATAAAACTAATCGAAGAAAAAACAAAAACCACGAATTTTGTTCGGTTATTCAAAATGATACAGGCGAAGAAGCTGAACAATTATTAAAAAAAGTTATTAAAGAAAGTTATCGTGTTTTAAAAGAAAATACTGCTATGTACATGTTTTGCAATTCAAATAAAGTAGAATTCTTTAAAATTGAACTACAAAAATACTTCAATATAAAAAATATGATAATATGGGTTAAAAATAATCATACTGCAGGTGATTTAGAATGTGCTTTTAGTAAAAGATATGAAATAATATTTTTAGTCAATAAAGGTACTAAACCCTATAATGGTAAAAGATTAGAAGATGTTTGGTATTTTGAAGCTGTAAAAGGTAATTATCAAGTTCATCAAAATGAAAAACCAGTTCCTTTATTAATGCAATGTATAAAGTCACATAGCAATAAAAATGATATAGTATTAGATTTATTTGCAGGCTCAGGTAATACAGCTACAGCATGTCAAGATACATATAGACAATTTATTATCTCTGAAATAGAAGAAAAATACTGTCAAATTATAGAAGATAGAATTAACAATCCATTACTGTAAGGAATAAAAAATGGTAAAAGAACGATGTATCGAAAGTAAAAAACAAATGTTAACTGCAAATAAAACATTTGTAGAAAAAATTTGGACTGATCCAACATTTAATCACATGATAGGCGGAGGTAGAATCGATTTTTGTGAATTATCGAATAATCGTGTAATGTCCGATTTAGACAAAAAAGCTGGGATTGATGCAATTCAATTAATAACAAAAAGATTTTATAATAAAAGATTAAATATAATTCAAACATTTGAACAAATAAATACTATGGCTATACGTGTAAGATATAAAAACTGGCGTAGTTTTACTGTACGTTGTGAAAGTAGTAATAAAGTTAACATGGTAGAACTTGATAAAAAAATAGCAGCTATTAATAATAATTCTACATTCCCAAATATAACAGTTCAAGCGCATATTGTATCAGATAAATTAGTTTCTGCTGCAGTAATTGATACTAGAACATTTTATAATTTTATTATTAATAATTATAATAAGCTCCAACAAAAATGGAATCATGATGAAGATGATACAAAATTATTGATTGTTGATTGGTCACAACTAATAACAAACAACATCAATTTTCTTTATTTTGACCATAGTACACAAAAGAATAACCTTCCAAAAATGCCGTCTTATGATTGGGATTAATAGTAGATAATATTTTTCTATAATTTTGTGTTTTACCAAATATAAAACCATATTTCTCTATAAGCATCCAAGCAATTCGGGTATTATTAATTTTTACAACAGGTTTATTTTTGGTAGATTCTTCAATATGACCAACGCCAGGTAAACAAAATCTTTTGTTTTTTACTATATAAGATGGGATACTAATTCTTAACTCTTGACCATTTTTATTATCATTAACAAAAAGAATATTATTATTTAAGCGAATATTTTCTTCATTTGCATCATAAACAGATTTACTATATCTTTCAATAAATTTTTTAACATGATCTTTTCCACCAACTTCAGCTTTTAAATTAATATAACGTGAAAAAGCTCCCAATGTCCATGAAAAATCTTCTTCATTAAAATCATCTTTAAAAGGTTTATCTTCTGCAATATATTTATTATTATTTTTTAAAGCAATATAGGGTTTAAGCATATCTAAATAAATATCTAAATATTGACGAGTAGCAATCTTTTTATTTATATCTTTTTTTGTACCATCTTCAAAAAGAACGTTTATGTATTCATTAGAAATAGAATTAACTACATATTTACCTAAATTATTAAAATATGATTCTCCAACATTAAAAGAAAAGTTCTTAGAATATTTAACATATTCTTCAAAATTAATAATTTTAAATTCCATAAATATTCATCCTTTAATAAAATTAAAAAACATTCTTATAACTTATATCTTAATTGTATCATAATAAATTAGAAATTTCAAGTATTATTTTTAAAAAGATTTTTATATCTGGAGACACAGTTATAAATAATTATTCAATTAAAAAAGCTACTTACAAATAAATGCAAGCAGCTTTAACAAAAGTAAGATAAAAAAGCAAATTAATTAATTATTTCTGATCTCAAGATTGTTGTTTTTACTATATCACTATTAGTAACCAACTGTCCCATAAATTTATGAGTTGCTACATATCTAATAGCCACAATTTCATCTTTACTATTATATGTAGTTAAAATATCAGTTACTGTTTCAATATCTCTACGCTTTGAAGTTCTTCTTATAAACTTTGTGCCTATTTCTATTTCCATTTTCTTCTTCCTTTTTTGTGTTATATTTTAATTATATCACAAATTTTAAGAAAAATCAATTACTTTTTTTATCTTTTTCTCTTCTTCTTATTGGTAAAAAAAATAAAAAGCAAAAAGTACCAATACCTAAACATTAACATTATTACTAAGTTGATCCAAAAACTCTTTTTTAGCTTTTCTTAATAGCCATTTAGCATTACCATCATCAAAATTAACGATGCCATTGCTTGTGATTTCACCAGAAAAACGAATACTCTTGACTAACATAAAAACTTTGTGAAAAAATTAATATTACTTATTACTCTCTAATTATATTATAACTAAAACTTTGTGAACCAATCATTCAATGTTCTTAGTAAGTTTACCACTACTGATAGTTTTAGCCGTTCCACTAATGACTGCAACAAAAAGAGTGGTAACAACTAACATCGCAATTTTTTGAGCTTTCTTGTCATTAGCAACTTCTATGCTATCCTGTTTTGCTGTTACCTGTGAAAAGCTCAAACTCAAACTTACTGCAACTACTAAAGCGATTTTTGTAAACATATACCCTCCGAAAAGTTGAAAAGAATAATTACTTATATATTTATTATATCACAAAAATGT
>JALNZQ010000247.1 GCA_023229165.1 Methanothrix sp. | reverse complement strand
TTAAAGGATCGGCAGAATAATAAAAAATAAAGAGAGAAAATTTATGTCAAATGAGTTAATTGTTAGTGCTCCAGTATATGGAGCATCAGGTTATGCAGAAATATCAAGAAATCTTGTTTTAGGTTTATATAGAAAAGGTATTAATATAAAACTTGAACCAAGTATTTATGAAATTCATGATGTAATAGAAGAACCTGAATTATCTATATTAAAATCATTAGAAAAAACAGTTTTTGATAATAGTTTTATACCTCCTAAATTAAATATAGGGATAGCTCCTTGGTTTGATATAAAATATAAGGGATACAAAATTGGCTATACAATGTTTGAATTTAATAATTTACCTAATATAGATAAATATAATTGGTATAATTCGTGTATTAATATGAATGAAATATGGGTTCCAAGTTTTTATAATTTTAATACTTTTAAAGAAAATGGTATAGATAATGTTTTTGTATATCCTATTGGTATAGATTTAAAAAAATTTAAAAAAACAAAAAAGAATAAAGAAGAGTTTGTATTTTTATCAGTAGGTGAATTTAATTATAGAAAAGGTTGGGAAATATTATTAAATTCTTTCGTTCAAGAATTTGATAACTCAGACAATGTTAAATTAGTAATAAAATCTTTTGAACATGATAAGTTTAAAAATGATTATGAAAAAAGAATTATTAATTTAGTAGAAGATATAAAAAAACAGAAAAGTAATTGTCCAAAAATTGAAGTTATAACTAATATTTATAATTATAATAAGATTCAAAAAATATATAAAAATGTAGATGTTTTTGTAATGGCTACATTAGGTGAGGGTTTTGGTTTACCTATGGCTGAAGCTATGGCTTGTGGTATACCATGTATATTACCTAATAATTCTGCTTATTTAGATTTTGTTAATAATGAAAATGGTTGGTTAGTAGATATAAATGGATATAAAAAAGACAATAAAATAAGTGAAGTGTCTATATCTTATTTCAATTCTTTAGTGCCTGATATTAATATTGATTGCCTTAAAAAATATATGAGAGAATCATATCAAAATATAGAAATGGTAAAAAATAAGGGTGATAGATCACAAAAAATGATAAGTTCTAAATTTGAATTAGAAAGTACTATAGATACTATATATAATAGATTATTAAATATTCCAAATATAAGTAGCTTAAACAAAAAAACTATATTTGATGGATTTGAAGAGTTAGAAATTGATAATATGATTACTGATATAGGAGAAATTGATATAAGGGGATTAAAGAAAGAAAATATAGGAAATACTGAAACTTATATTAAAAAATTTCTAAATACAGTTGTTAAGTTAAAAAATGAAATAGAAAATGAAATAGAATCATTAGATGAAAATAATATAGAATTAAGAAGAAAATTAATGAAAAAAAGATGTTCAATTCATAAAATAATAAGATCTTATAATAAATAAAATATTATTGAAATAGAAAATAAAAGCGTTATAAAAAGTAAAAAAATAAAGTAGTAAGAAAGAATACATTTTTAAAATTGGAGGATATTATGAAAATTTTAAATATTAATGGTTTTATTATTCTTTATGAAAAAAAATCTACAAATATTACCTCAATAAGATATATAGTAAATGCAGGTTCTACTTCTGAAAAATATCATAATGAATTTGGTTGTGCTCATTTTTTAGAACATATGTTTTTTAAGGGAACAGAATATCATAATTATAAAGATATTAATAGAATAACGTCTAAATTAGGCAATATAAATGCATATACAAGTATGGAAAGAACTGTTTTTCATATTGATACATTGTATGAAGATTTTAATTCTGCTGCTTCTATATTGTCTGAAATGTTTTTTCATCCATTAATGGATGAACAAGAATTTAATAAAGAAAAGACAGTTATATTAGAAGAATATCAATCTGGTATAGATAATCCATTTAGATTTTTTTATGGTATGATGAATGAAAGTTTTTGGGGAACTGCATTTGGTCATAAAGTTGTTGGTAATAAAAATTCTATAAAAAATATGTCTATAGATATATTAAATAATTTTAGAAAACAAAATTATGTTGTTGATAATGTTGTTATATCTGTTGTTGGTAATATAGAAGAAAATGAAGTTATTAATACATTTTCAAAAATACTTGAAAATGTACCTTCTGATAATTATACAAAATTAAATAGTAGTAAATTTGAATATTCTTTAGTAGACTTAAGTAATTTATCTTTTAATCATAAATCTAAACAAGCTATAATTGGTTTAACTGTAAAAGGTATAAGTTCAATAGAACATAATTCTATGAATTTTTGTGGTAGTGTTTTTGCACAAGGTATGGGTGGAGGTATGCATTCTCTTTTATTTGATAGGATAAGAGAAGAATTGGGATTATGTTATAGTATTGGAACTTGGGCAAATACATATAAAGATGTTGGTGAGTTAACCATTTATTGTATGTTAGATGAAAATAATATACAATTAGCAAAAGATGAAATATTAAAAGTTATTAACAAAGTTAGAGAAAATGGGTTTGATTCTGAATTATTAGATATTTCTAAAAAAGGTTTATTATTTGATGTAGCAACAGAATCAGAAACAAGTTCTGAATATGCTTCATTAGTTGCAGACACATATTTTTTAAATGGATGTAAATATTTAAGTTATGAAGATAAATTTAATAGTTTAAAGAATATTACAAATAAAGATATAAAAGAATTTGCTAATAATTATTTTTCAGAAGATAAAATTAAATTTATTTCTATGACTTCTGATCAATAATTATTATATTATTAATAAGAACTGAACTTTCTGAATATAAAAATACATATGAGGAACTTATTAAGATGGGCGAAAATAGACTCATTGATAAGGGTGCTATAAATTTAAGTGGACTTGGTGCAGGTAATAATGGATTTTGTAGATCTATTTGTTTTTTAAATGGCTATATTTATGCTGCATTTGGTTCATTAGGTTTAAGAGTAATTGAATTTAATGGTACAAATTTTACTTTAAAAGCTAGTGATTTGGTAGGTGATTATAGAGATGTTTGTACTGATGGTACATATATTTATGCTGTAGGTTATTCTTCTGGTCTTAAAATTTTCTCTCCTTATAATGGCTATGGAACTTTTAATTTATTAAAGTCTGATTATCGTGGTGGATATTATGAAACTGTTTCAGCTTATAATGGAAATATTTTTGTAGGTAGTGAAAGTAGGGGATTAAGAGTATATAATTATAATGATATACAATTAAATTTTAAGGGTTATGATAGTACTTCAACATCTTCTAAAAATGCTTATACTGATGGTCAATATGTTTATATTGTTTGTGGAATAAATGGTTTAAAAATATTAAATTTAAATACATTAGAAAAAATAACATCATTAAATGATGGTGGTTCATTTAATGATGTTTGTAATTATAATGGAAAAATATTAGTTACTAAATATACAGAAGGTATAAGTTGTTATAGTTTCGATGGTAATATAATAGAAAAAGAATATGAAAGTTTAGATGATCCACATAATTATTTATCTATTTGTACAGATAATAATTTTGTATACACTGCAGGTGATAATAGTGGTGTAAAAATGTGGAATATTGATACATTAACTTTGGAAGATGTTCAATATCAAGCAGGTTCAGCAAGAAATTTGTTCGTAGATAATAATTATTTATATGTAGCTAATTGGAATGATGGAGTAAGAATATATGAAATAGATATTGCTTCATCATCATCATCTTCATGGTCTGTAGAATCAGGATATAGTGAATCTTCTGAATCAAGTATTTCAAATTCTATTTCTTCTGAATCAAGTGAATCTATTTCTTCTTCATGGTCTGTAGAATCAGGTTTTAGTAAATCTTCTAATTCAAGTGAAAGTTCTGAATCGAGTGAGTCTTCTAATTCTAGTAGCTATAGTAATTATTCTGTATCATCTTTATCCTCTAATTCAAGTATTTCAAGTGATAGTTCTGAATCAAGTGATTCTGAATCAAGTGATTCTGAATCAAGTTATTCTGAATCAAGTGATTCAAGTAGTTTCAGTAAAGATTCAAAATTTTCTGAATCAAGTTATTCTGAATCA
>JALNZQ010000033.1 GCA_023229165.1 Methanothrix sp. | reverse complement strand
CTCTTTGCCTGCGTGGCCCTGCATGAGCTGGGTCATTCCTATATCGCCCACAAGAACGGCATCAGCATAAAGAGCATAACTCTATACTTCTTCGGCGGGGTGGCTTCAATGGAGGAGATCCCCAGAGATCCCCGCATGGAGCTGCAGATGGCCTTTGCCGGGCCGGCTGTAAGCGGCGTGGTGGGATTGCTCTCGGTTTATTTGGCAGGGCAGGCTGCAGCTCTTGCCGGTGAAGGCAACGCTATGGCCATCATGCTCTGGACTTTGGGCATCATGAATCTCATCCTCATGGCCTTCAATCTCCTCCCCGCCTTTCCCATGGATGGGGGTCGCCTCTTGCGGGCCTGGTTTGCCACCCGTATGCCATATGTGAAAGCTACCCGGCGTGCTGCTGATATCGGAAAGGTCTTCGCGACTCTCATGTTTCTGCTGGGCCTGTCCTCCTTAAATTTCATGCTCCTCTTTGTGGCATTCTTCGTTTATGTGGGTGCATCTGAAGAGGAGAAGGCTACCGAAATAAGCGTCAGCCTGGAGGGAATATTAGTGCGAAACATAATGTCTGCCCCGGTGCGCAGCATCGCTTTGGAAATGACGCTCGATGAGCTAAAAGAACTGATGTTCCGGGAAAAACATAGAGGCTATCCGGTAATGTCTGGCGAGTCCCTGGTTGGAATTATCACCTTGACCGATCTGCAGAAGGTTGCGGACGCGGAGAGGGCCATAACGCTTGTCGATCAGGTGATGACAAGAAAGTTATATTTGATCGGCCCTGAGGAGGAGGCATCGACTGCCATGAAGATGATGGATGATATGCAGATTCGCCGGCTGCCTGTGATCGATGAGGGCCGATTGGTGGGCATCGTCTCCAGGGAGGACCTGGTCAGGGCCATTGAGCTATGCAGAGAGCGGGAACATTAAGAGGTAATCAATTTGGAGAATACGACGGAAACGATGAAAGAAGCCGATGCTTCTTCTTGTTGCCTGGTGGAGCCGGGGGAATTGGCAGCAGGCAGCGAGTCCCATGAGATCATAATAGTAGGAACTGCCCATGTCTCAGAAAAAAGCGTCCAGGAAGTAATCAGCAAAATAGAGGAGACGCGGCCCGATATCGTGGCTGTTGAGCTCTGTCCTGCTCGCTATCGGGCTCTTATCGGCCAGGAGGTAGAGAAAGAGATCAAGATCAGTGAGCTTTTAAGTGGCGGGAAGCTCTTTTTCTTCCTGGTGCAGTTGTTTTTGGCCTACATCCAGAGAAAGATCGGCGAGGAGATGGGAGTCAAACCCGGCTCGGAGATGCTGGCGGCCATCGAAGCGGCCAAGAGAGCGGGCGCGCGGGTGGCACTGGTCGATAGGGACATAGGCATTACCATTCAGCGCTTCTGGTCGGCCATGGGATTTTTTGATAAGATCAGGCTGGTCGGATCCCTGATACCTGCGGCTCTCGGCTGGGGCGATGACGAAGAAATTGATATCGACAGCATCACCCAGGCAGATATCGTCTCCCAGATGATCTCGGAGTTTAGGAAGATCTCCCCAGGGGCCGCGAACGTGCTGGTGGATGAGCGCGACGCCTTTTTGGCTCGTAATCTGCATTTGCTCTCCAAGCAGGGCCGGGTGCTGGCCGTGGTAGGTGCGGGCCACCGAGAGGGCATTCTCAAACATCTGGAGCACCCAGAGAATATTCCTGCCCTGGAAGGCCTGAATGAGAAGCCCGGCAAAAAGATCACCTTTGTCAAGATATTTGGGGTAGTGGTGAGCCTGCTCATCCTGGCCACCATTGGTCTGGTGCTGATCACGGCCCGGTCCAGCGAGATCATTCTCCAGGCCTGTGTCATCTGGTTCGTTGTAACTGGAGGGCTGTCGGCTCTGGGAGTGGTCCTGGCCAGAGGTCATCCGCTCTCCGCACTGACGGCGCTGATGGTGGCATGGATGACAACTCTCAATCCCTTTGTTGCGGCTGGCTGGTTTGCCGGAATGGTGGAGGCCTGGAAGCTCAAGCCGACAGTATCCGATCTTAAAACGCTGGCTGCTGCAGACAACTTTGGGCAGATGATGCAAAACCGCCTCTTCAAGGTCATCTTGGTGGCCGCACTGTCAAACATGGGTGCCATGATGGGGATGTTCATCGGCGTTTATCTCATCTGGCATTGGCTGGGACTGAACCTTTCAGCAGATATGATCTGGGAGATGATAAAAAATGGCTATTCTTTAATTATTAATTATTTTTAATTTACAATTTTTAAACATTCCGCTCGGAAACGACGGCAATTCCCGCATCCTTGATCTTGTTCTTGCGAGCTACGTTTAGCAGAAAAGGCGTCAGGCTCTCCAACATGGGTGAGGCCGCCAAAGGACCCGCGTTAAGTGGTCGAAGGCTCTTTATCTCACCGGCAAGCTCCACCGCGATATCCATCGCCTGCGCATCATCGCCACAGATAAAGGCATCCGCCTTCAGTATCCTCCCAATATTTTGCAGAGCTGCGGCGCAGATGGTATGAAATGCAGAGACCACTCTAACACTTTTTGGGAGCAGCGATCTAGCCAGCAGGGCTGCGCTTCCCTCGGCTGGGGGATGGTACTGGAAAAACTTGCCGTTGTAGGTCATTGGCACCACGGGCGAGATGACGAGCTGGCTCTTGTAGGAGTCTAACAGACCTGTTGTAACAGAAGCCAAATGTTCATAAGGCACGCATAGCACGACCACATCAGCCGCAGCAATGGCACTGGCGTTGTCCGTGCCCTGCACATTACCTACTGCTCCTAAGATCTGCAATACCACGGCCGCGCTCTCTTTGGCTTTATCAACATTTCGTGATCCGATAATGATTTCATGCTTTTGCCCCCAGCGTACGGCAAATCCCGTGCCGATATCGCCGGTTCCGCCAACGAGAGCAATCTTCATGGCTTTGCCTTAACCCAACTATTATTTTATGGTTTTGTACCGGGCAGCATTCTTTCCAGGAGGACGGATAGGATCACGAAAAGAAAGACACCCAGGCTCAGGCTTTTGACAATTCCCATTCGATTAACTCCCAGAAGAACGATGGCGACATAGCAGAGCCAGGGGGGTGTAAAGATCAGGAGGCTTTTGGCATACTCTTCCACCGTCTTGCTGCCGCCCTCTGCGTAGATTAGCAAAAAACTTAAAATCGTGAGCAAGGGCAGGGTAGTGATGAAGGCGGAGAGCATGCCCCTGCCCTGGCTGGCGAAGTAGGCTGTGAGGGCCGTCACCGTCCCGCCTATGAGGAAGTATAGCACCAGCCGCAGGTCGGAGCCAGCTAAATAAGACAAGTAGGATGAGATCTGCATTATTAGAGCCTGCTGAAATATAACAAGGGATGGCACGAGATGCGAAAGGGAGTAGCAATGAAGGGGGTAATAAACGTCACCTCGTGCCTCGAATTCCTGCATTATCCTATCATAATGCAGCTATCACTATTAGGTCTCTTCTCCTTTATTAAGTTTTAGGTTGAAAAACAGGTAGGACCTTTCATAAATTATTATGAAATCAAGCCGGTCTTATGGCCGCTTCGACCTGTGTCATGCCGGCATCGGTCTTGATGCCAAGTCCATAAAAATGAGTACGTGAAGCGCTGTATCCACTTGCTCGCAGTCGCTCTATTGCGTCATCTATCTTGCCGGGGGTGATGTGCAGCCTCTCGCAGATGCTATGATGATCATAGTACATGGGCACCTCCACTTCGCTTGCACATGTGCCAAGGAGCTTTTTTGCCCGGCGGCTTTGGCCCTCCCAGCCCAAGGCCTTCTCAATAACCTGTGCCTCCTGTATCCCGCCCAACCACAGAGGGCCGGCCAAAGTCGTCTTGCCAAGGCAGTGGCGACACTCTCCACTGGGCTTGGGCTTTTCCAGTAGAACAAAGCTGCCGCAGCTACGGCAGTGCTCGACATAGCCCAGTTTTTCCAGGCATCTATCGGCTGCTTTTGCTCCCTTGATCACACGCAGGTAAGTCCTAACATAGTGATCGGTAACGTGGGTGAGCATGGGCTGCATGGCTTTATCCAGGCGAGCCAGCTCCCGCGCCGCCAGGCCGAGCAGAATTCTGGCCCCCATCTCCCGGTGATAGTCTGTACGTAGTGGGACTGCCATGTACTTGCGGATACCGCTCATGAGATGGGCACCGCAAAGGGGCGCAGTGTCGGTGGCAGTGATGAATAGATAAGAGAGAGCGGACCGGCTGGCTGCAGAAAGATAGGACGATGGTGAGCCGAAGGGGTCCAGGTCCACCGCCTGGAAGTGCTGCTCATGCAGGAGAACGTTGGCATTGCAGCAGGTTACCGTGCCGGTCAGACCATTTCTGGCCATGTTTTTTTCCATGAGCCGGCAAGCCAGTGGGCTGACGTCGTTTAGGGTCACTTTTTCTACGCCTGCTTCCTTAGCCACTCTCAGTCCACGAATGCCGCTGGCGGATAGGGCGTCCAGGTAGTCGGTGAGGCCCAGGCTACTGGCCATGGCTACGCCGATATCCCGGTTGAGAAGCATCTTGGGATTGTAGAAGGCCCCCTCGGTCTCAAAGGTGATGGCGCCCTCCGTTATGAGATTCATCAGAAATCATTCTCTTTCTGAAACGGCGGTGCGCTGGCATCAAAGGCCCTGGAGTCCGTCCATTTGGGCGGCGAGCTGGACGCTTTGCGAGATATCACCATGACGCCTTTTTGCTTACTAATGGTAGGATACTCATCATCAGCCGGCCCGTACACGGCGTATTTCTTAACCTCATCCCGAAGCATCGCGCCGTCCAATCCCGTCAGCAATGGCCGGATGAGGGGCCGCGAATCAAAGGAATGGGACTGTGGCCCAGGAAGGGAATAGGGCTGATCGCCTATGCCGTCATTATTCTCGTCTTTGCCAGTATAATCGCTGTAGTAGTTGCCGATTGTGGTATTCCAAATATTGAGGCTGGTATTCTCATAGGCATTGATATCGTTTCTCATGAAGTTGTTGCCGAATATGAGGTTATTGCGGTTCTCATTGAGCCTTATGCCGTGTTTATTGTCCGAGGCGTTGTTTTCGTAGACGGCATTGAACTTGCAGCCCTTTGAGATCTCCAGGCCATTGAAGTTGCCTTTAGCAGTGTTTCTGATCAGCATGTTGTAGCTGCTGTTCTCTTGCAGGCTGATGCCGATGCCAAAACCGGTCACGATCTCGCTTCTGCTGTTATCCTCTGCCAAATTATCGGTTATATTGTTGTAGTTAGACGAGGCCGTCACCAGGATCCCGTAGTAATTATGATCGGCACGGTTTCTTCTCACCTGGTTATATGACGCATTCCAAAGAGACAGCCCAAAGGTGTTCATGGATAGGATATTATCCTGAATGATGCCACCGTTCGTCTCTTTGAGCAGTATGCCGCCGTTGGTGTTGTTTACAATGCTGTTATTGTCCAGGGTCACATCCCGGGACTTTTCAATATCCAGCCCGTATTTTTTGCAGCTCGTAATGCGGCAGGCTGCGACTTTTACCCGGGCACTTTGCAGTATGGAAGCACCAGTATCGCAGCCATCTATGGTCGTATTCTGCAAGACGAGGTCTTGCACATTCTCCGCAGAAATTGCCACCTGCGCTCCAAAGATACTGCAATTTATCAGAGAAAAGCCGTAGCCCTTCACAACGATGGCCGAATTTGGCTCATCGAAGCGCCCTCCGGCTGCAGCAGCTGGATTTTGCATGTAGTAATTGAACTTGGCATCGCTATCCTTGCCTATGCCTTTTATGCGAAATCCGGTGATGGTGACGTCATCACTGGACACTCTTATGGCAGGTTTCTGCAAAGCTGCAGAGATAATGGGGCTGCCTTGCCCCTCAATGGTTAGCGGTCGGTCCACCTCGAAGCGGCTTACCTCTCCCGGACCTACTACTATCGTGTCTCCTGCCTTGGCCGAGTTTATGGCCGTCTGGATATCCGTTCCTGCCTGGATAACGTTTGCCGATACCGTATCAAATGCTAAGTAGATGAAAAGCACAAGAGCTAGAATGCATTTAATGGTCGAAAATTCTTTGCGGGAATATTTTGGGCTCTTCGCTATTTCCATTGGCTAACCTCAAGAGATAATTTTAGTGTCGGAAATGGCGCATGCCTGTGAAGACCATGGCCATGTCGTGCTCATTGGCGGCATCAATCACCTCTGCATCCCGTATGGACCCGCCCGGATGAATTACTGCAACAGCTCCTGCCTGGAAGGTTTGATCCAATCCGTCCCGGAAGGGGAAGAATGAATCCGTGGCAGCTACCGTCCCTCGAGTGCAAAGGCCGTGCTCCTCTGCCTTTTCCGCACCAAAGCGCGCTGAATCCACCCGGCTCACCTGGCCCGATCCTATGCCTATGGTCTGGCACTCAGACGCATAAACCAGAGCATTAGACTTGACATACTTGGAGACCTTCCAGGCAAATCGAAGGGCTCGGCTCTCCTTGTCTGTGGGAGACCTCTTGGTTACTACCTTCCATTCCTTGAGGTCGCAGGTATCATAATCCTGGAGCATCATGCCCCCGAAGATGCTTCTTTGATAAAATCCCCGATATAGTTCGTCCTTTCGGGCCAGAAGATCTCCAATATCTAATATTCTGCGATTGGGCTTCTTTTCCATCAGCAGCTTTAGGGCCTCTGGCTCATAGCCCGGGGCCAGCAGAACCTCTACGAAGCTGTCGCCGATGGCGCGAGCCGTGTCTGTGTCCACCGGCCGATTGAATCCAATGACGCCCCCAAAGGCAGATTTGGGATCTGTCGCAAAAGAGAGCCGATAAGCATCGGCAAGACTTTCGCCATAGGCCACGCCGCAGGGATTGGCATGCTTCACAATGACGGAGAGAGGCCTTTCTACCGGGACGCCATCGTACTCAGATAGGTCGATTAGCATCTCAAGCACCGTTTCTGCATCGACCATGTTGTTATAGGACATCTCCCGTCCATTCAGCTTCTTGGCTTTTTGCAAGCCCAGGCCATTCTCTTTGCTGTAGAGTGCCGCCTTCTGGTGCCAGTTCTCTCCATAACGAAGATCCTGCACTTTCTCATAGGCCGCCGCCGCATAGCGGGGCATGGCATTCGTGCCGGCCTGAAGAGCGGAAAGTCTTAGCGAGTCGCTTTGCAGACACCTGTAGAGGGCATATGCCTCCAGGTTATTTCTGGTCTCTAAAGAAAGGCAGCCCGTCTGCTTGATCTCTTCTAAAACCGATGAGCAGTTTGCGTTGCCCAATAAAACAGGACTTCCATCAAAGAGCGCCTGGCGAATGAGGAGCGCTCCCACGGGTGTGGTAACATATCCCGTGTCACATATCAAAAGGCAATCCTTTCCTTGGCCAGAGAGCCGGTCGCAGATTTGCAGGCCAAGCTGCTCCAAGCCGGGAAGAATGGATCCTGCCGGCAGAGAATGACCTGCCAGGACGACGACTTTCTTGATCTTCATCGAACCTCTTTTCTTTCATCGCTGGCGCTATTTTAACTTTTTGCCAAAACGCTATTCCTCGTATGCCCGAGATAAGCTTTAAGCCCCCAGAACGCCTCTTTTAGGAATAATGGACATTTGCGAGGCGGTTAAATCTCATCCTCAGGGCTGCACCATAAGCTTTGAGGTGGTGCCCGGCTCTTCCAGGTTGGCTGTGCCTTCCGGTTTCAATCCCTGGCGAAGGTCGATAGAAGCCCATCTGACGGAGGAGCCGTCGCGAGGACGGGCTAATCGGCAACTGATGGCGGAGCTGGCCGGAGCGCTATGCATTTCCGAGCATAATATCGAGGTCTTAAGCGGCCACAAGAGCGCCAGAAAGCTTCTTTTGGTAAAAGGCATGGCAAAGGATGAGGCCGTTTTTGCATTAGAGAAGAAGATGAAATAATTGAGCTGGGAAAATATGATTTGGGGTAGTGTTGAGCATGAGTGCCGTCCCAAGAGGACTTATGATCTGGAGGCCCTGGAGGAGCTGATCGCTTCCCTTCTCGACGCTTCTTGCCAGGGTGCGGCCATCATTGTAGAAGGAAGGCGTGACCTGCAGGCCTTGCGTGCTTTGGGCCTTCCTGGACCCGTGATCATGGCCTCGCGCCGCAGTGCTCTGGACCTGGCGGAGGATGCTGCCAGGAGCTATTCTCAGATCATACTCCTCACCGACTGGGATGACAAAGGCGATGAGATGTGCAAGACGATCGAGTGCCACCTGCGCTCTGTAGGATCGCAACCGGATAGCGAGATCCGAAGTCGCCTTAAAAAACTGGTCAAGAAAGAGATAAAGGATGTAGAGAGCCTGAGCCGCTACGCGGAACGGATGAGGGAGCAATATGGTATTTAGGATCGCAGTCACCGGGTCCCCCGGCATCGGCAAATCCACTCTGGTGGCTAAAGTGGCAAAAGCTGCAGGCATGCGCGTGGGGGGAGTGCTGGCGCGAGATAAGCGTTACAAAGATCGGCGCATCGGCTTTGAGCTGCTCGATCTTGCTTCAGGGGCAGTGGGCATGCTGGCCGATGAGACGGGCAGCGGGCCGCAATTGGGGAAGTACCGCATCCATCCGGAAGACCTGGATGGTCTCGGTGCAAGGGCCATAGAAAACGCCCTGAAATGCGAGCTGATCGTGGTAGACGAGGTGGGTCCCATGGAGCTGACCAGCCACAGGTTCGTCTCCGCCGTAGAAATGGCCATAGCCTCACCCTTGCCCATGCTTGTGGTGCTGCACGAGTGGTCCAATCACCGTCTGGCTAAGAAAATTCGCAGCACATTTCAAGTGATGACCGTAACCCGGGAGAACCGTGAGGCTCTCGTTGATGAGATTGCAAGAGTTCTATCGGGCAAGAAATAGATCAATCAGAGTCCCAATTCCTTTGCTCTAGCAAAGGCCTCTTCCGCCTCATGATCACGATGTAGTGACTGGTAGGCAAGCCCCAGGTTCTTCCAGGCCGTTGCATATTCCGGCTCGATCTTTATGGCCTTTAAAAAGCAGCTTACCGCCTCTTCGTGCCGGGCTAAGACCCCCAAGGCCACGCCTTTGTTGTTCCATGCATATATGTCGAAGGGATCGATCATGAGTGCCTCTTCATAGCTCTCGATAGCCTCCTCGTGTCTATGCAGGTTGTCCAAAGCTGCGCCTCGGTTATTCCAGGCCCTCCTGCCGTCCGCCCCGAGTGGATTGCATTCAACGGCTCTGGCATAGCTTTCCACCGCCTTCTCGTATTGCCCCAACTGGTGCAGGGCAAAGCCTCTTACTATCCAGGTCCGGGCATTGTATGGATCGAGGGCCAGGGCCTTTTCACAGGACACCGCCGCCTCAGCATTCCTATCCATCTGGCTGCAGACCAGGGCATGAGCCTTCCAGGCATTGGCATTATTAGGTTCGAGCAAGAGAGCCATTTCCAGGGCTGCTGCTGCCTCATCGTACCTGCCAAGCTTTCGTAAAGCTTTGCCTTTTTTGAAGCATTGGGTGAAGCTATGCGGCAAAACATCCTCTGCTTTCTCCCAAGCCAATACCGCCTCCTCGTAGTTTCCCTGGGCATAGAGGATCTCAGCTTTTGCATTTTCATCTTCTGACATATTAATTCCGATCCGCTTGCTCTTTATCATCGGCACTATGCGGCGGCCCGCTTAAACTCATAGCGGTGCAATTGAGGTTTCCGATGAAGCCGTATTAAAGTATCGTCTCATATAGTAAAGTATATATTATACGTATTACTAAAGTATTGTTAAATGTATATGGGGTAGTTTGGGGGGTACGATGAAACCACAGCGGTCCGAGATATTAGGCCGAATGATTAGGTTCCTCA
The DNA here is from genome assembly GCA_023229165.1 of Methanothrix sp. Lineage (GTDB taxonomy): Archaea > Halobacteriota > Methanosarcinia > Methanotrichales > Methanotrichaceae > Methanothrix. The sequence goes on along the minus strand of JALNZQ010000033.1, from coordinate 7,368 downwards.
ATCTGGACACCGATGGTCTGAGGCGAGTTGTTCTCGAGTCGATAGTCGAGGCTCGAGAGTTTACTGTAGCCTCTCTTCATGAAAGCGTATGCAAGAGAATCGATGTTTCCAAGAAGGTGGTAGCCTCCATGATCGGCTACATTTGTTCACGTCTGGGAATATTACATGTCAATAAGAAGTCATATCGTGCACCTAAGAGCTATGTTTTAAGAGATGAATATGCAGATATAGCCAGGGCAGTACTGTCTAACTTATGACCAATGTCAAGAAGGCTCCCCGGACCGCTACTACGCTTAAGGTCCGCTCTAAATCCGAATATGCAATAAGCCACTCACGTGATCCTTATCATGAGCTAATGCTTCGCCTTTTTCAGGAGGAAACAACGGCACAGCGTGGGCGGAAATTCCTGGTAATGGTGGAGGAACGGCAGAAGAGCGGCGATCCATTAAAGGCGGAAGAGTGGGAGCAGCTTCTGGTAGAGTTGAATGTCAGTCGGTCCGCCTTTTACGCCATGAGAAACAAGCTGCTTGGTGCGGGACTGATCATAAACAAAAGCGGCCAGTACCGGCTCTCCGGAATGTTCAGCCGCGATCTGATGGACATGGCTCGTTGGTGGTGGACGGCGGTCCTTGGCAACAACCTGGAGAACCTATAAGCAAGCTTTTAATTCAGTCATCTGCTTTTCTATGGTCTCTACCACTTTGGCATTCTCCATAAACTCCAGGCTGCCCTGACAGAAGGGACAGATGAAATTGGCCTCGCTCGCCTCGTCGAAGATGAACCTAGCGCATCCTTCTGTGCAGGCATAAAAGATGTTCTCCTTCTCATAGGACAGCCTTTCGTCTAATTTGCGCAGCAGCCTTTTGGCTTCTGATTCCAGTGCCTTTTCAAAATTGTCGGGACACAATTGCCACAAATAAGTGAGCCAGCCTGAATCAGGATCGCGCTTGCGTCGATATATGGCCAGCCTGTGTTCGTAAAGCAGGTAAAGAGTGCGTCTTACTGTATTCAGACTGATGCCGGTAAGCTCTGCCAGCTTCTCGTCCGTGATCTCTTCGCCCGGTATGCATTCCACAATGCGTAAACCGTCTTCCCCTACAAGCTTGTTGAGATATGCTCTATGAATAGACTCTTCGATGACCGTCAATGAATCACTACCTGGATATAAGCTTGCTAATACTTGATTTATATTAGGTTTTCCTTCTATATATCCCCATCGTGAAGATTTTTTTCGGTAATCAAAGTTGGATCTTCGTGATTTTTCCCGCTGTTAACCTATGGTTATTGTGGTTGAAACGTCGTTCACCTCTGTTTATAGCAAATGGCTCACAGTAATACCGCAATGGCAAGAAGCGCATGGAGAACTTACTTCGGATTAAAGTATCTTAATATTATAATGTTATTGCTGTAACGTCCCTTCACGCTTTTGCAAAAGATGCTCCTAATTAAAAAAGGATATTAATTTATCCACCGAGGGGTGGGCCATTTCCCGGCCCTTAGCTCGATCCCGCCTCCCCTAATAGCGCCTTTAGCTTTTGTATGGATTGCAGAGCCTGGTTGGCCTCGTTGAGCTTTTCCTGCTCGTAGTACTGCAGGATATCCTCAATTGGTGCTTTGAGACGGTAGACCTTCATGGGCCTGCCTGTGCCATCGCTCCGGCTCATCTTCTCCTCCACCCAGTTGTTATTTCTGAGCGTGCGCAGAGCGATGCTCACTTCCGGCTGGCGCAGATCGGAGCCTCTCTCAATCTCGCGGGAGGTGGCCTCTGTTCCGCTGGCCAGATAGGCGATCATATTGGATACCTTTCTCGGCACTCCCAGGCTTTTCAGCGTTTCCACAACTTCAATATCTTTTTCATCAAATCTCATTACGAACGATTCCTTCATTGTTATCTTCTCCCTTATTTTTACTCCCTTGCAATAAATGAAGTACGTTATGATATAAATAGTTTATTTATGTAAAAAAAATTTTTACTATTATTACTACATTCAGCAAACACATTAAAAATAAATAACTTTGTAAAAATTTGAATTACATTCTTTTTATTCGCTCGATAAATTGCCTCTTCTTCTCCACAGCATTCTTAGCAGCCCTGTCGACTTTCTCCGTCATCTCGGCCACATCTCTTCTCGCGTCCTGGCCCACAGCCTTTTTTATGGGTGTGTAGGCAGCTTCCCGGAAGCGCGGGGAAAAGTCCGTAACCTTGCCGTCCATATGGAGCAATGCGCCATCTCCTTCCCCAACAGTTCCTATCTCGTCCACCGCCACACCGGCTCTGCCAATGATCCGGGCGATCTCTTCCGCCTCTTCCTCAGGAGCTATTATGAGCAGGGCATCGATGGAGACACCCAGATAATCGATCAACAGATCGTCGAGCATATCTAAGACCCGCGGATTTACCAGGCGGCGCATCCTCTCCTCCTCGAATTGCAGCTTTACTTTTGCCGTGTAGGAGATCTCCTTGGCGTCGCCGCGAATGCCCCCATTGGTCACGTCGGTCATAGCGTGAATGGTCAGGTCCTCCTTGAGCAGAGCCTCGCAGGCCTCCAGGAATTTGATATTCAGTGTCTCTTCCACCACCTCATGTCGACCATAGTAAAGGGCAGCCGAGCAGACCGTTCCGCCTCCAGCTCCCTCGCTCATCATGATCACGTCACCGGGACGGGCCCCTTTTCTGGGTGTGAGCTTATCGGAGACGCCTACAGCTCCCACACAACCTGTCAGCCGGTCGCCAATGACCATGTCACCGCCGATGCGTAGTGTACTGCCGGTGATGAGAGGAACACCGATCAGCTCCGAGACGGTAGCGATGCCGGCGATGTGGTCGAAGAGCTTGGAGACGTCCCCGTCATCGGCCAAATGAACATCGGAAAGAAGAGCCACGGGCTTTGCGCCCATGACGTATACATCGCGTAGAGCTGCGCGGGTGACATGAAAGCCCGCCAGGAAAGGATAGTCGCTGAGGCGCGAATGCATGCCGTCTACGGTGACGGTGATGAACTCTCCTTTGGCTTTGACCACGCCTGAATCGTCCAGCTGGCGGGAGTCCACCACGGCATTGGTGCGGCCGATGACCTCTGCGATCTTCGTATGCGTATAAAAATCGCCTGAGCCTCGCGAGCCCACCCCATAGTCGCCCATGGTGACGCCCACGTCTTCCAGCCGGAAGACATCGCCCCGGGGATGCAGCGTCGCTTTCGCTTCCTCCAGCACTGCCTGCGCCAGGATGAGGGCTTTATCCTCCGGTATTCTCTTTACCTCTCTGATCAGTGAGATGAGCTTGGACTTAATCTCCGGGTCCTCACGCAGCAGGCCCCTCTTGGCAAATCCTTCCAGGTCCATGTGGCGTGGTTGTCCTCACCTCTAGTAAAGTATTCTGCAAGGCGTTTTTGTCCTGGGCAGTGACAAACTGGAAGTGCACCAGGTATAGCATAATGTTTATGGGACAGCAAGAGAAAAACTCGTGCTGATACAAGTACAGCGATGTGATTTTGCCCATGACAATTATCAAAAAATTACGGCAAACCATAGGTCGTAGTGCATGAGCCCAATCCGATGCCTGGTTATGATGCAGGAAGAAACCCTCGCGGAGGGAGATTGACATGAGCGGCAAAGAGGGCGCAGCCGCGCCGGATACGGGGATCATATTCTACCAGACCGAGGATGGAAAATCCCGCATACAAGTCCGGCTGCAGGACGGCACCGTCTGGCTCAGCCAGAGGCTTTTAGCTGAGCTTTACCAGGTTGCACCTCACACGATCAGCGAGCATATCTCCACGATCTACGGCGACAATGAGCTTATTCCAGCGTCAACTACTCGGAAATTCCGATTAGTTCAAACCGAGGGCATCCGCCGGGTAGAGCGGCTTGTGGACTTTTACAATCTGGATATGATTCTCGCCATCGGATACCGCGTGCGCAGTCACCGGGGCGTTCAGTTCCGCAGCTGGGCTACCGAGCGCCTGCGGGAGTACATCGTCAAGGGCTTCGTGCTGGATGACGAGTGGCTCAAGGGAGAGCGTGCGCTTGGAGCTGATTATTTTGATGAACTTTTAGAGCGCATTCGCGATATTCGGGCCTCGGAGAAGCGCTTCTACCAGAAGGTCCGCGATATCTATACCCTCTCCATCGACTACGATTCCCAGGCACAGAGCACAGCGGGCGTATCTCCATGGAAGAGGCCAGGCGCCTGGCCCTGGAGCAGTACCACTCCTTCAGCCAGCGGCGGATCGAAGAGGGCGACGCCCTAGCCGAGAAGGAGTTTGAGCAGGAGGTCAAGAAGATGCTTGCCAAAGGTCCGGAGGACAATAAATGAGCCCCTCCGGCACTTCATCTCCTGGAAAAGAGCCGCTCTAATTGGTTCTGATCTATCGTCACCATCACCGGCCTTCCGTGCGGGCAGGTGAGGGGATTATTGCAGAGGCAAAGATCCTCGACAAGCTTTCTCATTTCGGCAAATGTAAGCTCTTTTCCTGATTTTATGGAGCCCCTGCAGGCCAAAAGCTTGAGGATCTCATCTTTATTGGTCGAACCCGGGCTGACTTTTCCATCTGAAAAAAGGTCTCTTAGGATGTCGTGCACCGCCTCTGCGCTCTCCAGCCTTTTGCCCAGCGCCGGAACAGCCCTGACTGTGTAGGTGTTTCCTCCAAAGGGCGAGACATCAAAGCCAATGTCTTGCAGCGTCTCCTGCCAGGAGGCCATCATGATGATCTCGCTGGGAGATAGCTCCAGGGAGATAGGCTGCATCAGCTCCTGGCGGATATTTTTGTTCCTGTAGCGTTCCTGCAAGAGCTCAAAACGGATGCGTTCAGCTGCGGCATGCTGGTCGATGAGCACCAGCCCCTCAGCGCCTTCTGCCACGATGTAAAGCTTTTTGATCTGGCCCAGGATCCGGAGACTGGGACGCGGCTGGATCAGCGGCTGCATCTCCCCCGCCTCCGGGCTGAGAGGGAGAGTTCTCTGCTCGCAGCCTTCCGCGATAGTGGATTGCCTTACCGGGGCCGTCGCTTCTCCCTCGCTCGACATTCTACTCGACATTCCACCCGACATATCCTCCTGTGTGGACTTTGCATGCTCCTCTAAAGCCCTGGCCGCGGCCCGGGTGAGAGCCGAGGCGATTTCGCCCTCATGTAAGAGGCGGATCTCTCTTTTGGCTGGGTGAACGTTCACATCTACGAGTTCTGGACTTATCTGCAGGGAGATGACGGCCACCGGGCTCTTTCCCAGGGGGATAATATTTCTGTAAGCTTCTCGTACTGCCGACGAGAGGACACGAGAGGAGACCGCCCTTCCGTTGACGAAGACAAATATCCTGTCCGGGCTGCTTCGCACCGCCAGAGGATCGCCAATGACGCCAGAGAGAAGCCAGCCCCGGCCGGGCTCCTCCAGCCTGGACAGGCCCTTCAAAGTCTTCAGGCCGAAGAGGCGAAAGAGCACATCGTCCCAGCTTGACGATTTCACCGACTTGAAGATGGTGCGTTTGCCGGAGAAGAGTTCAAAAGAGATGTCATAGTGGATGATAGCCAGCTCTGTGACTATATCTGCAATATGCACGTTTTCCGCTTCCACCCCTTTGAGGTGCTTTCTTCTGGCAGGAACATTGTAGAACAGGTCCCACACAGTGATGGTTGTGCCCACCGGCGTTCCAACCTCTTTGGTTTCTGCAATCTTGCCGCCCTCCATGCGAAGATATGTGCCGGAGAGCGACCCTATCGTCTTGGTTTTTACCTCGACGCTCCGAGAGACGCTGGCGATGCTGGCCAGGGCCTCACCCCGAAAGCCCAATGTGGCGATATTCTCCAGATCCTTGGCTTCGCTGATCTTGGAGGTGGCATGCTTTTGAAAGGCCAGGGGCAGATCCTGGGCATCTATGCCGCAGCCGTCATCGGTTATTCTGATAAAGCTCTTTCCGCCGTCGCCTAGCTCAATGAGCACTTTGCCAGCTCCGGCGTCGATGGAGTTTTCCACCAGTTCCTTGACCACGGAAGCCGGGCGCTCGATGACCTCTCCGGCGGCGATCTTGTTTATGGTATCAACATCTAGAAGCCTAATCCTGGCCATTGATCTCACCCCTTCTCTCTCCCAGACGCTTCTGGTATTCGACAAGACAGCTTAATGCCTGGAGGGGCGTCAGGGAATCGATCTCAAGGGCCAGAATATCTTGCAGGATCGCATCATCCTTTTGGGGCCGGAGTATTTTTCCCAATTTTTCCCCCGCTTCTTTTCCTTCTGATGTGGGCGCATCGAAGAATATGAGCTGGGTGTACTGGGAGGATTTTCTGAGCTTTTTATTACCGGAAAAGGGCTCTATCACCGCCTCTTTCTCGATCTCCTTCAGGATCTGGTCCGCTCGCCTGGTCACGGCCTCGGGCACGCCGGCCAGGCGGGCCACGTGCACGCCGTAGCTCTTGTCTGTGGCTCCCGGCACCACGGTCCGCAGGAAGGTGATGTTTCCCTTCTCCTCTTTTACGGCGATGCTGTAGTTTTTCACTCCCGGCAGGATGCCTTCCAGCTGCGTCAGCTGGTGGTAGTGGGTGGCAAAGACGCATTTGCATTTGATGTTGCTGTGCAGATACTCGGATATGGCCCAGGCTAAAGAGAGCCCGTCAAAGGTGCTGGTCCCGCGTCCAACCTCGTCCAGCAGCACCAGGCTGTCTTTGCTGGCCGCGCCAAGGATGGTCGCAATCTCCGTCATCTCCACCATGAAGGTACTCTGGCCGGCTGATAGATCATCGTAAGCTCCCACGCGGGTGAAGATGCGGTCCACCATGGAGAGCGAGGCATAGGCGGCCGGCACAAAGGAGCCTGCCTGGGCCATGATGGCGCATAGCGCGATTTGGCGCATGAAGGTGGATTTTCCGGCCATGTTGGGGCCGGTGAGAATGAGCAGCCGGTTATGATCATTATCCAGGAGCACATCGTTGGGCACAAAGCCGCCTCGCATGGCCTTATCCAGAACGGGGTGCTTTGCGGCGCGAAGGAACAGCTTGCCCTCGCTGTTGAACTGCGGCCTCACCAGTCCGCTTTCCGCAGCCACGTTGGCCAGGGCGACAAGCACATCCGTCTCGGCCAGCGCCCCCGCTCTCTCCTGAACGGTGCGGGCCTCTGCTGCTATTTGGTCGCACAGGCCGGCAAAGATCTCCTGTTCGAGAGATATGGACCTCTCCTGGGCCGATAGTACTTTGGATTCCATCTCTTTTAGCTCTGGAGTGATGAAACGCTCCGCGTTTGCAAGGGTCTGCTTGCGAATGTAATCCTGCGGCACAAGATGCAGGTTCGCACGGGTGATCTCCAGATAATAGCCGAAAACATTGTTATAGGAAATCTTGAGGGATTTGATGCCGGTCTTCTCTCTCGCAGAAGCCTCCA